>CALXFB010000007.1 GCA_944387475.1 uncultured Clostridia bacterium | reverse complement strand
AATGGAGCATTAAATATATTAAGAAAATATATAAAAGAAGTCTTTAGTCCAAACCTAGAAATAGCGATGGATATTGGTCGAGAACAACGACCATTAAAGAAAAGGGTTGCCTAAAATTATTTTAGGTGGAAACTTAAAAACAACGTCTTTATAAAGAACTTAGCATTATTTAATTAAAATAGTGCTAGGGACGGAAATTTTAATTTCCGTTTTGTTCGATTAAATAAAATTACAAAAACTTACGGAAACACTTGACTTGCACGTCCAATTATGATAAAATAATTAACAGAAATTTCAAAAAATGGATTTACAACCCAAAGTTTTTAAGATAGGGTGATTGAGATAAAAAGGTTAAATATTTGTTAAAACTAACAAAATAGCTTAAAAGGAGTTGAAAAACAAGAATTTTTCAATTGCTTTTTTGTTGCCATTTTTAAAGATCCATTTTCTTATTCAAAAGCTTAAAATTAAAGAAAGAGGAATCAAATTTAAGGAGCCCTAAGGTTTTAGGTTGATAGCAGACAAGCTAAAATTTTAGACAAGCAAATTAAATTCTGAGAAGGACTTTCTTTAAAAAAATAAATTTTTTCTGCTTAAATTTTTATATGAGGTGATTTTTTTGAAAATAAGAGAGATTAGCCATGAGAAATCTTCACGTAAAGATTTTGCAAAAGTTGGTGATTTTATTGAGATGCCTAATCTTATAAAAGTACAAAAAGATTCATATGACAGCTTTATAAATGAAGGATTAGGAGAAGTATTAAAAGACATTTCACCAATAGAAGATTATTCTGGAAATTTAGTTCTTGAATTCTTCGATTATTATATGGAAGACAAAACTAAATATACAGTAGAAGAAGCAAAAGAAAGAGATGCAACATATTCAGCAAGATTACATGTAAAAGTAAGATTAATTAATCGTGAAACAGGAGAAATCAAAGAACAAGAAATCTATTTAGGTGATTTTCCACTTATGACAGATAGTGGAACATTCATAATAAATGGTGCAGAAAGAGTTGTAGTAAGCCAATTAGTACGTTCACCAGGATGTTATTATGGTGAAGAATTTGATACAAAAACAGGTAAGAAAACATATACATCTACTGTAATGCCACTAAGAGGTGCATGGCTTGAATACGAAACAGATGGAAATGACATATTCTGGGTACGTGTAGACAGAACAAGAAAAGTACCAATAACTACATTGCTAAGAGCAATAGGTTTAGCAACAGATAGTCAAATATTTGATTTCTTTGGAGATGAAGAAATGCTTAAAGCAACAATAAGTAAAGACACGATAAAAGACCAAGATGATTCATTAATAGAAATCTATAAAAAATTAAGACCAGGAGAATTACCAACAGTAGAAGCAGCAAGAAACTTATTTAACGGCCTATTTTTTGACAATAGAAGATATGATTTAGCAAAAGTAGGTAGATATAAATTTAATCAAAAATTATCATTGGCATCAAGAATAAAAGGGAAAGTAGCAGCCAAAGATATTGTTGATAACGAAACAGGAGAAGTATTTGTAAATGCAGGAGAAACAATAACAGATGAAGTTGCAGAAAATATACAAAATTCTGGAATAAATACAGTAGATATTTTGTATATGGATAAACAAATAAGAATAATAGGAAATAACACAGTAGATATTCATAAAGTATTACCAAGTGTAGATTTAAGTAAATTATATATAAAAGAAAATGTTAATTATAACGTATTACAAAACATCATTGAAAACACAGATAAAAAAGACTTAGTAAAAGTAATAGAAGAAAGAATGGAAGAATTAGTACCAAAACACATTACAACTGAAGATATGTTAGCGTCAGTAAATGTTTTACTAAATCTTTCACATGGACTTGGAACACCAGATGATATAGATCATTTAGCAAATCGTAGGATTCGTTGTGTTGGTGAATTATTACAAAATCAATTTAGAATTGGTTTAGCAAGACTTGAAAGAGTAGTACGTGAAAGAATGACAATACAAGACTTAGATGTAGTAACACCACAAACATTAATAAATACAAAACCTATAACATCAGCAATAAGAGAATTCTTTGGAAGCTCACAATTATCACAATTTATGGATCAAACAAATCCATTATCAGAGCTAACACATAAAAGAAGAATTTCAGCATTAGGACCAGGTGGATTAACAAGAGAAAGAGCAGGATTTGAAGTACGTGATGTTCACTATACACACTATGGAAGACTTTGTCCAATAGAATCACCAGAAGGACCAAACATTGGACTTATATCAGCACTTTCATCATTTGCACAAATAAATGAATATGGATTTATAGAAACACCATATAGAAAAGTGGATCCAAAAACACATAAATTAACAGATGAAGTAGAATATATGAGTGCAGATGTAGAAGATAACTATATAATAGCACAAGCATCGGAACCAGTTGATAAATCAGGACATTTTGTAAATAAAAGAGTAAGAGTAAGACGTAAAAACGAAATAATAGAAGTAGATAATGATAAAGTACAATATGTAGATGTATCACCAAAACAATTAGTATCAGTAGCAGCAGCAATGATACCTTTCTTAGAACATGACGATGCAAAAAGAGCTCTTATGGGTGCTAACATGCAACGTCAAGCAGTACCTTTAATGACAACAGAAAGTCCAATAATAGGAACAGGAATTGAATATAGAGCAGCAAAAGATTCAGGAATATTAGTATTAGCAGAAGATGATGGTGTTGTAGAAAAAGTTACAGGAAGTTCAATAACTGTTAAATATAAAAATGGAAAAACAGTAGTACATAAACTACGTAAGTTCAAAAGAACAAATGGTGGAACTTGTATTAATCAAAAACCAATTGTTAAAAAAGGTGAAAAAGTTAAAAAAGGAGATGCCATTGCTGACGGACCAGCAACATCAAATGGAGAAATGGCACTTGGTAAAAACGTATTAGTAGCTTTTTCTACTTGGGAAGGTTACAACTACGAAGATGCTATATTAATTAATGAAAAACTAGTTAAAGAAGACACATTTACATCAATACATATAGAAGAATATGATTGTGAATGTCGTGATACAAAATTAGGTGCAGAAGAAATAACAAGAGACATTCCAAACATTGGTGATGATTCATTAAAAGACTTGGACGAAAATGGAATTATAAGAATTGGTGCAGAAGTAAGACCAGGAGACATCCTAGTTGGAAAGGTTACACCAAAAGGAGAAACAGAACTTACTGCAGAAGAAAGATTACTTCGTGCAATCTTTGGCGAAAAGGCAAGAGAAGTAAGAGACACATCTTTAAGAGTACCACATGGAGAAGCAGGAACAGTTGTAGATGTTAAGATATTTACAAGAGATAATTCAGATGAATTAGGCCCTGGAGTAAATCAAATAATTAGATGTTATATAGCAACAAAAAGAAAAATATCAGTAGGAGATAAAATGGCAGGACGCCACGGAAACAAAGGTGTTATTTCAAGAGTATTACCAGAAGAAGATATGCCATTTATGCCAGATGGAACACCAATAGATATATTATTAAATCCACTTGGAGTTCCTTCACGTATGAACTTAGGTCAAGTTCTTGAAGTACATTTAGGAGGAGCAGCAAAAGCATTAGGTTGGAAAATATCAACACCAGTATTTGATGGAGCAAATGAAGAAGACGTAAAAGAATTATTAAAAGAAGCAGGAATGAACGAAGATGGAAAAACAATTCTTTATGATGGAAGAACAGGAGAACCATTCGGAAGTCCAGTAACAGTAGGTGTTATGTACATGCTTAAATTACATCACTTAGTAGATGATAAAATACATGCTCGTTCAACAGGACCATACTCATTAGTTACACAACAACCATTAGGAGGAAAAGCACAATTCGGAGGACAACGTTTTGGAGAAATGGAAGTATGGGCATTAGAAGCATATGGAGCAGCATATACATTACAAGAAATGTTAACAGTAAAATCAGATGATGTTGTAGGACGTGTAAATACATATGAAGCTATTGTAAAAGGAGAAAATATTCCAGAACCAGGAGTACCAGAAAGCTTTAAAGTTTTAGTAAAAGAACTTCAATCATTAGGATTAGATGTACGTCTATATTCTGAAAATGATGAAGAATTAGAACTAAAAGAAGATGTAGATGACGGAGTAGAATATGACCCATCTAAAGATGATAAAATTTTATCTGAAGATGAGCTTGTTGAAGAAAATGAATTACAAGATGGTTATACTGAAGAAACAGATGGTGAAGATGGATATGAAGACGAGGAAGATGCAGTAATGGACGACGGAAAGGAAGACCTATTTGAAGCACTTGATGATGAAGGCGAAGAAATGCTATATGGAAATGATTTAGCAAATGACAACTTAGATAATGATGATGATATTATAGAATAATTTTAGGAGAAGTTATGGAAAATTCAAATAAAAAAAATAACGATACCATAAATAAAATTAAAAAATTAACGAAACCAATTTTTGAACAGTACGATGTAGAAAAAGCATATATTTTTGGCTCTTATGCAAGAGGAGATTATAATGAAAATAGTGATATAGATATAATTATTGTTGCCAAAAACATAAGAAGTCTATTGGTAATAGGTGCTATTTTAGAAGCGTTAAAACAGGCTTTGAATAAAGAGGTTGATTTAATAGAAGAAGAATGTTTTAAGGAAGATGAAATGGACGAAATAGACCAAGAATTCTATAACACTATAAAAAAGGAAAGAGTGATGATATATGGATAAAAGAGATTTTACAATATTAAAACATATGCAAAAATATTGTGAAGAAATAGAAAAAACAATAAATAGATTTGGAAATAAAATAGAAAATTTTAAAAATGACAATGATTATAGAGATTCAATTTCTATGAAAATTTTTCAAATAGGGGAATTAGCAAATCATTTAACAGATGAATATTTAGAAATGACAAAAAATGAAATAAATTGGAATGCAATTAGAGGGATGAGAAATAGATTTGCACATGGGTATGGAAAAATGGATACGGATAAAATTTTTAATACAGCAATTGAAGACATACCTGTAATAAAAACATTTATAGAAAAGGAATTAAATAAAAATAACTAAATAAATTCTAAAAAGGAAAGAAGCGACATTAAATTTTGCAAGAGCAGGGGATAGACTTCTTTACCTGTTTTAGGATTACCCAAAAAATAAAAGGTCTTTTAAAGACGAAGAAGGGGGAAATTTAAAAAAGTGGACGAATTAAATACTTTTAATAAGTTAAAAATAGGAATTGCATCAGATGAAAAAATAAGAGAATGGTCAAAAGGTGAAGTTAAAAAACCAGAAACAATTAATTATAGAACTTTAAAACCAGAAAAAGACGGTCTGTTTTGTGAAAGAATATTCGGACCAACAAAAGACTGGGAGTGCCATTGTGGTAAATACAAAAGAGTTAGATATAAAGGAATAGTATGTGATAGATGTGGTGTAGAAGTTACAAAATCAAAAGTAAGACGTGAAAGAATGGGACACATTGAACTTGCAGCACCAGTTGCACATATCTGGTATTTTAAAGGAATACCAAGTAGAATAGCATTAATGCTTGACATATCACCAAGAAACTTAGAAAGAGTAATATATTTTGCTTCATATGTAGTAATAGACAAAGGAACAACAAACTTAGAAAAATGCCAAGTATTAAATGAAAAAGAATATCATGAAGTAGAAGAACAATATGGAAAAGGTTCATTTGTTGCGAAAATGGGAGCAGAAGCAATAAGAGAATTATTAGAACAAGTAGATGTAGAAAAATTATCAGAAGAAATCAAAAAAGAATTAGAAACAGCGAGTGAACAAAGAAAAAGTAAATTAGTAAAAAGATTAGACACAGTAGAATCATTTAGAATTTCAGGAAATAGACCTGAATGGATGATAATGAATGTTGTACCAGTAATACCACCAGAATTAAGACCAATGGTGCAATTAGATGGTGGAAGATTTGCAACATCAGACTTAAATGATTTGTATAGAAGAGTAATAAACAGAAATAACCGTTTAAAAAGATTATTAGAATTAGGAGCACCTGAAATAATCGTTAGAAATGAAAAAAGAATGCTTCAAGAATCAGTAGATGCCCTAATAGACAATGGAAGACGTGGAAGACCAGTAACAGGAGCAGGAAATAGACCTTTAAAATCATTATCAGATTTATTAAAAGGAAAACAAGGACGTTTCCGTCAAAACTTACTTGGAAAACGTGTTGATTATTCAGGACGTTCAGTTATAGTAGTAGGTCCAGAACTTAAGATATATCAATGTGGACTTCCAAAAGAAATGGCAGTTGAATTATTCAAACCATTTGTTATGAAAGAATTAGTAGGTCGTGGAATTGCTCAAAACATCAAAAATGCAAAAAGAATGGTAGAAAGATTAAGACCAGAAGTATGGGGAATATTAGAAGAAGTAATAAAAGATCACCCAGTAATGTTAAACCGTGCACCTACACTACATAGACTAGGTATTCAAAGTTTTGAGCCAGTATTAGTAGAAGGAAGAGCAATAAAACTACACCCACTTGTATGTGAAGCATTTAACGCAGACTTCGATGGTGACCAGATGGCAGTGCATTTACCATTATCACCAGAAGCACAAGCAGAATCAAGATATTTAATGCTTTCTACAAACAATTTACTAAAACCACAAGATGGTAAACCAGTAGCAGTACCAAGACTTGATATGATATTAGGTTCATATTATTTAACAATGGTATTAGATGGAGAAAAAGGTGAAGGAAAATATTTCAAAGACCCAGAAGAAGCAATAATGGCCTTTGAAAATAATGATATAGGAATTCATGCCAAAATAAATGTTAGAATAACTAAAAAAATAAAAGGAGAGTTAAAATCTCAAAGAATAGAAACAAGTGTTGGAAGAATAATCTTTAATCAAGGAATACCACAAGACTTAGGCTTTATTGATAGAAAAAAAGACCCATTCCAATATGAAATAAGTTTCCCAGTAATGAAAAAATCAATGGGAACAATTATAGAAAGAGTTATAAGAACACATGGATTAACAGAATCAGCAGAAGTAATTGATTACATCAAAGCATTAGGATTTAAATATTCAACTTTAGCTGGTATAACATTCTCAATGGACGATGTTAAAGTACCAGAAGAAAAACAAAATTTATTAAAAGAAGCAGACGAAAAAGTAGAGCATATTAGAAAACAATATGTACGTGGTTTAATAACAGACGAAGAAAGATATAATGCGGTAATTAATATATGGGAAGAAACAACAAATAAAGTAAGTAATGCAATGGAAGACAATTTTGATGAATTAAACCCAATATATATGATGGTAAAATCAGGAGCCCGTGGTAATATGAACCAATTACGTCAAATTGCAGGTATGCGTGGACTTATGGCAAGCACTACTGGTAAAGCAGTAGAAATTCCAATTAAGTCATCATTTGCAGAAGGATTAGATGCATTAGAATACTTTATATCAGCCCATGGAGCACGTAAAGGACTTTCTGATACAGCTCTAAGAACAGCAGACTCTGGATACTTAACAAGAAGATTAGTAGATGTTTCACAAGACATAATAGTAAGAGAACATGACTGTGGAACAGAAGAAGGAATAATGGTATATGATATAAAAGATGGAAATCAAGTAATAGAAAAAATGGAAGAAAGACTAATAGGAAGGTACCCATTACATGATGTATATAATCCAGAAACTAAAGAATTAATAGTAGACACAAATACAATGATAACAGAAAAAATAGCAGAAGATATAGTAGCAGCTGGAATAGAAAAATTAGAAGTACGTTCAGTACTAGGATGCCATTCAAAAC
This sequence comes from uncultured Clostridia bacterium, assembly GCA_944387475.1. Taxonomy (GTDB): domain Bacteria; phylum Bacillota; class Clostridia; order TANB77; family CAG-508; genus CAG-269. The sequence goes on along the minus strand of CALXFB010000007.1, from coordinate 61,696 downwards.
GTGGAGTATGTCAAAAATGTTATGGAATGGGACTAGCAAGAAGAGACCTAGTATCAATAGGAGAATCAGTTGGTATAATTGCGGCACAATCAATAGGAGAGCCAGGAACACAGCTTACAATGAGAACAATTCACTCTGGAGGTGTTGCAGGTGTAGCAGATATTACACAAGGTCTTCCTAGAGTTGAAGAATTATTTGAAGCAAGAAAACCAAAAGGAGTTGCAATAATTTCTGAAATAGCAGGTAAAGTAAAAATTAAAGAAACTAAGAAGAAAAAAGAAGTTATAGTAACATCAAAAGACACATCTAAATCTTATACAATACCATTCGGATCTAAAATGAAAGTAAAAGACGGAGATATGGTAGAACCAGGAGATGCATTTATTGAAGGTTCAATAAACCCATCAGAAATACTTGAAATAAGAGGACCAGAAGGAGTATATGAATACTTAATCTCAGAAGTACAAAAAGTATATAGAAACCAAGGTGTTGATATAAATGATAAACATATTGAAGTAATTGCAAGACAAACACTTAAGAAAGTTAGAGTAGAAGATAATAGCGATACAGATATGTTCCCAGGAGAATTAATAGACATGTATGAATTTGCAGATAAGAATAAAGAAGCAGTAGCACAAGGAAAACGTCCAGCAACAGGAAAGAGAGTATTACTTGGAATAACAAAAGCATCACTTGCAACAGATAGTTTCTTATCAGCAGCATCATTCCAAGAAACAACAAGAGTATTAACAGAAGCAGCAGTAAAAGGAAAAGTAGACGATTTAGTAGGATTAAAAGAAAATGTTATCATTGGTAAATTAATCCCAGCAGGAACAGGAATGAAAAAATACCAAAACATTCATATAAACACAGAAAAAGAATTAGAAGAAACATCAGATGTAAAAGCATAACTGTTTTTTGGGACGGAGACAAAAAACAGCATAAGAATAGAAATAGATAGAAAATTTAGGTTTTCTATCTATTTTTGTGTAAAAAAATAGACAAATAAAATATAATTTGATATATTTAATGTAGATTATTCAAAGGAGAAAGAAATATGTTTAGTAAAAAGGGGATTTTTTTTAGTATAATGCTGTTATCAAATTTGTTTATTTTAGCTAACAATGTTTATGGAGTCCAAGCTGCATGGGATGCATATCCAGAATTAGGGTTAATTATGAAAATTACATATATTAGTAATTGTATAGCTGTTCGGAATAACTCTTTTAGGAATAATTCTGAAATTTGTTTTAAAGAAAAAGGAAATAAAAAATTTAGAATGTATAAATAAAAGAGTAAACATTATTATGCTTATATTTTTCTTATTAGCAATAGTTAGTAGAATAATACTGGAAATAATACCAGAAATAGTAAGGAAAACAGAAAATTATGGAATATATAATAATATTATAATATATTTTGTTATTGCTCTATTTATTAGTTTTATAATTTTATATTTTATAAGAAATACAAAGGTAGTTTCTTATAAAATTGTGTATGCTGTTATATTAGTTATTTTATTAGGAATGCTAGTTACAAATAATGAATATCCATATGAATATAATGAAGAAAAAGGAGTACCGGAACAAATAAAGCCAGAATATTAATAAAATACTTGTAATAAAAAAAGCAGTGTGTTATATTAAAAATGATAAAACATTATTCAAAAGAAAAGGAGATATTTTATGGAGAAGAAGAAAACAAAAAAGAAGAGTATAGTAGTTAAAATATTAGAAATTTTAGTGATTGTAATTGCAATAATAGGAGTATTATTTATAGTTAATTTTGTAAGGAATTATACAATTATGAAGGACATAATGGAAAAACAAAAAAGCATTAAAAATTCTACAAATTATACATATACAACAGTTATGTATAATACAGTTAATGATGACAAGGTAATTATTAATCATTATTATAAAGATGGAAAAAGTAAAATGAGATATAACAATGGTGAAAGTGATGTAACTGTATGGTTTGATGAAAGAACAAAAGAAAATATATTTTTAGATGAAAAGGATAAACAAGCAAATATAACATCATCAGAATTTATGCTAGGAAATGAATTACCTTATTTTAGAGATGAAGCAAATATTATATATTATTCAATGACATCATTTATTGTAAATGGTAATTTAGATGGTAAAGAATGTTATGAAATGCATGATAATAATGGTGTTAGTTATATTGATAAAGAAAGTGGCGTACTTTTAAAAGAAGTACAAAAAAATGTAAAGATAGACGGCAAAGAATGTGAGAGTATAACAGAATATAGCAATTGGAGTTTTGAAGACTTATCAGATGAAGAAATGGATAAACCAGATTTAACAGGTTATACAATTGTAAATAATTAAAAAACGTATAGGATATATCATTTATATCCTATTTTTGCTACTAATGACCAACTTGACAAAAACACTATTTGCTAGTAAAATAAAATAGAATTATTGTAAGGAGATTTCGTATGCAAAATAGTAATAGAAAAGTTTTTGATTCGCTTGTATCAAGAACAAAAATATATTTAGTAATAATATTAATTTTATTAATAATAATTAGCGTAGAAAATTTTAGAATGTTTCCTATGGCTGTTTTAATATATGCTATTATTGTAGGATATACTTATTATGCAAATAAAAAAAGAAAAAGTGAAATATCAGAAACTTTGCAAGATTTGACATTAACAGTAGACACAGCAGCAAAGACAAGTTTAATAAATTCGCCTTTTCCACTAATTATATTAGAAACAGATGGAAATATAATATGGAGAAGTACTAAATTTACAACGGAATTTGCAAATATAGATATAAATACATATTTAAACGATTTAATAGTAGATATAAAAGATGAAATAGAAAGCGGTGGAACTGAAAATAGTGACATTTTAACAGAGCTAAAAATCGGAAATAATATGTATAAAATAATGGGAAGATATGTGAATTTTAAAAATAGAGACAGAAAAAATAAAAAAGAATACATGGTAATTTTATATTTCATAGATGATACAGAAAATATAAAATTACAAAAAGAATATAGAGACTCAAAGTCTTGTGTTGGAATAATAATGGTGGATAATTATGAAGAAACAATGCAAAGAATTGATGCAGGAGAAAAGCCACAAATAATAGCACAAATAGATAAACAAATGTATGATTGGGCAAATAAAACAAATGGAGTATTAATAAAATCAGATAGAGATAGATATGTATATTTATTTGAACAAAGATATTTAGAAGATTTAAAAGAAGATAAATTTAGCATATTAGATAAAATTAAAGAAATAGAAACTAAAGAAAAAGTACAATTTACATTAAGTATTGCAGTATCAAATGAGGGAAATACAGATAAAGAAAAATATAAATCAGCACAAAATGCAATGGATGTAGTATTGGGACGTGGTGGAGACCAGGCAGTTATAAGAGAAAATGAGATATATAAGTTCTTTGGTGGTAGAGTAGAAGAAGTAGAAAAAAGAACAAAAGTAAAAGCAAGAATTGTAGCACATGCATTAGAAAATCTAATACAAGATGCAAGTAAAGTAATGATAATGGGACATACAAATCCAGATATGGATAGTATTGGATCATGTATGGGAATATACCGTTTAGCTAAAACATTAAATACAAATGCATATATAATATGTAGTGAAAACACACCAGCATTGGAAACATTTATGGAAGAAGTAAAAAAAGATCCAGAATATGAAGATATTATAATAAATAAAGAAGTAGCATTAGAAAATGTCGATGAAGACACATTACTTGTTGTAGTAGACACTCATAAAGTAAATTATGTAGATAGTCCGGAAATTTTAGATAGAGCAAAAAAAATAGTTGTAGTAGATCATCATAGAAGAAGCACAGATTTTATAGAAGATGCAACATTAATGTTCCAAGAAGTATATGCATCATCAGCAGCAGAACTTGTTACAGAACTATTACAATATGCAGAAGCAAAGATAAATTTAAAAACAATAGAAGCAGAAAGTCTATATGCGGGAATTATGATGGATACTAAAAACTTTACATTTAAAACAGGAGTTAGAACATTTGAGGCAGCAGCATATTTACGTAGATGCCGGAGTAGATATAATAAGAGTAAAAAAATGGTTCCAAAGTGATTTGAAAAGTTTTAATTTAATAGCAGACATAGTAAAAACAGCTCAAATAGTAGGAGAGGGGATTGCAATATCAGAATATAGTGAAATAACACCTGAGGCAAATCTTATATGTGCAAAAGCAGCAGACGAATTATTAACAATAAGTGATATAACAGCATCATTTGTATTAGGAAATACAGGAGATAAAATATGTATAAGTGGACGTTCAATAGGAGATATTAATGTACAAATAATATTAGAAAAACTAGGCGGAGGAGGACATATCACTTTAGCTGGTGCACAAGTAGAGGGAATGACAATGGAAGAGACAAGACAAGAATTAATAAATAGAATACATGAATATTTTTCAGAGATAGAAAACTAACAAAGGAGAAGAATATGAAAGATAATAAGATTAAAAAAAAGAATTATTTTAGTAAAAAAATAAGAGAAGAAAAAGGTTCTATTACAGTATTTATACTTTCAACAATGCTTGTAATAGTAGCAGTTATATTTACAATCTATTTTACTAAAATGAATAAAATAAGTAGCCAAGAAGAGGCTTTAGATATAATGGAACAAAGATATAATCAAAATACTGATGATATGAAACAAGTATATGAAAGTGTGAACAATTAGAAGAATATAGAAAGGTGTGATAAAATGAAAGTAATATTAAAACAAGACATAAAAGGAGTAGGAAGAAAAGATGAAATAATAAATGCATCAGATGGCTATGCAAGAAACTTTTTACTACCAAAAGGATTAGCAGTAGAAGCAAACAATGAAAATATGAGTAAATTAAAGGCAAAAGAAGATTCAAAAGCATATAAAAAAGAAATTGAAAAAGAAGAAGCAAAAAAAGTAGCAGAGAAATTAGCAGGTATACAACTAAAAGTAGAAGTAAAATCAGGTGAAAATGGAAAAATATTCGGAGGAGTATCAGCAAAAGAAATAGCAGATTTATTAAAAGCAAATTATAATATAGAAGTTGATAAAAAGAAAATAGATTTAAAAGAAACAATAAAAACATTAGGATTAAGAACAATATCAATAAAACTATATGATGGAGTAGTAGGAAATTTAAAAGTAGACGTTATAAGTAAATAAGATGTGTCCCAAATGCGACATTTATGTGTGCAAAGGAAACGTCCCCAAGGAGGAAAAAATGGAATTAGGTAAAGTACCGCCACATGATATAGAAGCGGAACAAGCAATTTTAGGTAGTATGCTAACTGATAGGGATGCAGTAATTTCAGCAATAGAAGTATTAAAACCAGACGATTTTTATAGAGAAGATAATAAAATAATTTATGAGGCAATACTTAATTTATATAATCGTTCAGAACCAATAGATGTAATAACAGTAAGAGCAGAATTGGAAACAATGGGGAAAATTGACAATGTAGGTGGTTTAGAATATTTAGTAGAATTGCCAGATAAAGTACCAACAACTGCAAATAGCATGAAATACATAAAAATAGTAGAAGAAAAATCATCACTTAGAAAATTAATAAAAACAGCAAATGAAATAATCGAACTTGGATATGACCCAACAGAAGATGTTGATGACATAATGGAAAGTGCAGAAAAGAAAATATTTAATATTATGCAAGATAAAGACCAAAAAGGATATAGTCCTTTAAAAGACGTTTTGGTAGAAAGTTTTACAAAACTTGAAGAATTGTATAATAGAAAACAACATATAACAGGGGTTCCATCAGGTTTTATAGACTTAGATTATAGAACGGCTGGTTTTCATGGTTCTGAATTAATATTAATTGCTGCAAGACCAGCAATGGGAAAAACAGCATTTGCATTAAATATTGCAAGTAATGCAGCTTTAAGAGCAAATGTACCAGTAGCAGTGTTTAGTTTAGAAATGTCTAAAGAACAATTGGTAAACAGAATTTTATCTTCAGAATCAATGGTAGATAGCAATAAAATAAGAACAGGTAAATTAGATGAAGAAGACTGGAGCAAACTTGCAGAAACTATTGGTCCTTTATCAGAAGGAGAAATGTATATAGACGATACACCAGGTATAAATATAATGGAAATAAGAGCAAAATGCAGAAAGCTAAAAATAGAAAAAAATATCGGGTTAGTTGTAATAGATTATTTACAGTTAATACAAGGAACAGGAAGAAGAAATGGAAGTCGTGAGCAAGAAATTTCAGAGATAAGCCGTTCATTAAAAATTTTGGCAAAAGAGATAGATGTTCCAGTAATTGCATTATCACAATTATCAAGAGCAGCTGAACAAAGACCAGACCATAGACCAATGTTATCAGACTTAAGAGAATCAGGAGCTATAGAGCAGGATGCTGATATTGTTATGTTTTTATATAGAGATGATTATTATAACCAAGACAGTGAGAAAAAAGGAATTGCAGAAGTAATCCTTGCAAAACACAGAGGAGGTTCAACAGGAACAGTAGATTTAAGATGGATAGGAAATTATACAAAATTTGTTAATTTAGCAAAAGGATATGATTAATCGCAAATTTGATTTAAAAATTAAACTTGAAAAAAAGCTTAAAATATAGTAAAATAGGTAATATTTAAATAAAGTATTACTTATTTTATTTTTGAAAAAAGAAAAAGAAAAGGAAAAAGAAAATGAATAGAATTAAAGAAAGTTTAGAAGATTTAGAAGATAAAGTATTAAAAACAATAAAAAAATATAATTTAATAGAAAATGGGGATAAAATAGTTTTAGCAGTGTCTGGAGGTCCTGACTCAATTGCTATGCTTAATATTTTAAATAAATTTAAAACAAATAATTGTATAGATTTTGATATATGTGTAGCACATGTTAATCATATGATTAGAGAAGAAGCAAAAGAAGATGAAGAATTTGTAAAATCTTATTGTAAAAAAAATAAGATAGAATTTTATTCTAAAAGTATAGATGTAAAAAAACTTGCCCATAATAATAAAGTAGGAACAGAAGAAATGGGAAGAATTGTAAGATATGAATTTTTTGATGAAATTATTAAGAAAAAACATTTTGATAAAGTTGCAATAGCACATAATAAAAATGATAAAGCTGAAACCATAATCATGAATATATTAAGAGGAACTGGAATATCAGGATTAAAAGGAATAGAGGCAAAAGTAGGAAAATATATAAGGCCATTAATAGAATGTGAAAGAAAAGAGATAGAACAATATTGTGAAGAAAAAAAATTAGAACCAAGAATCGATAAAACTAATTTTGAAAATACATATACAAGAAATAAAATTAGGAATGTCATTATTCCGTATGTAAAGAAGGAATTTAATCCTAATATTATAGAAACACTAGATAGATTATCAGAACTTGTTAAAGAAGAAGATATTTATATAGAAAAACAAGTAGAAAAAGAATATAAAGAAATTTTACTTTCTGAAAATGATAATGAAATAATATTAGATTTAAAAGCATTTAACTTAAAAGAAAAAGTAATAAAATCAAGGATTATATTATATACTATAAAAAGACTATTAAAAACAAGTAATGGGGTAGCTAAAATACATATTGATGATATAATAAAATTATGTAGCAATAATATAGGTAATAAATATTTAACACCTAATAAAAATATAAAAATTTTAATAAAAAATCATAAAATATATTTTATTAAGGAAAATTGAGTATCCGTAAAGGTATTTTAAAATGATTTTTTTTGTAATAAAAACGTCACAAAAAAAGCTATTTACAAAGAAAAAAATATGTGTTATAAGAAAATATGAAAAGTAAAACAAGAGGAGGAATTATTTTGAAAAACGGGATTAAAACATTAGCAATGTGGCTAGTAATAGGGGTAATTTTTATTGTAGTATTATCAGCAATAGTAGAAAATAGTGATTCAAAACTAAAATACTCAGAATTGATTACAAATATCAATAATGGGAATGTAGAAGATATACAAATAGAAGCTGATGGCACAACTGCGACAGTAACATTAAAAGATGAAAGAGCAAAAAAAGAAGTTAATATTCCAGATATGGGAAATTTTATGAGCTATACTGAAGATTATTTAAAAGAAGGTGCATTTACTTTAGAAGAAAAATCACAATCTATATTGATTACAGCACTTAGCTTGCTTACACCATTCGGATTATTAATAATATTCTTTATATTCTGGTTCTTGATGATGGGTGGAGTAGGCCAAGGAAATGCAGGTGGAAAAACAATGTCATTCGGTAAAAGTAAAGCCAGAATGATGACGCCAGCAGATAAAAATAGAATAACATTTGAAGATGTTGCAGGTGTAGATGAAGAAAAAGAAGAATTAGAAGAAATAGTAGAATTTTTAAAAAATCCTAAGAAATTTACAGATATGGGAGCAAGAATCCCAAAAGGAGTATTACTTGTAGGTCAACCGGGAACTGGTAAAACTCTTTTAGCAAAAGCAGTAGCAGGAGAAGCAGGAGTACCATTTTTTATAATAAGTGGTTCAGACTTTGTTGAAATGTTCGTAGGTGTTGGTGCATCCAGAGTTAGAGACTTATTTGATCAAGCAAAGAAAAATGCTCCTTGTATAATATTTATAGACGAAATTGATGCTGTTGGACGCCAAAGAGGAGCAGGTTTAGGTGGAGGACATGACGAAAGAGAACAAACATTAAACCAATTATTAGTTGAAATGGATGGTTTTGCTGAAAACGAAGGTGTAATAGTACTAGCTGCGACAAATAGACCAGATGTATTAGATAAAGCTCTTTTAAGAGCAGGAAGATTTGATAGACAAATAGTAGTAGGAATGCCAGATGTAAAAGCAAGAGAACAAATATTAGAAGTTCATAGTAGACAAAAAAGATTAGCAGATGACGTAGATTTAAAAATAATAGCAAAAAATACATCAGGATTTGCAGGTGCAGATTTAGAAAATGTTCTAAATGAAGCAGCACTTTTAGCAGCAAGAAGAAATTTGAATGAAATAGGTATGCAAGAAATAGAAGATGCAATGGTTAAAGTAACAATGGGACCTGAAAAGAAAACAAAAGTAAGAAGTGAAAAAGAAAACAGATTAGTTGCATATCATGAAGCTGGTCATGCAGTAGTTAGTCATTTCTTAGAAACACAAGACCCAGTACATCAAATCTCTATTGTACCAAGAGGTATGGCAGGTGGTTATACAATGTATAGACCAACTGAAGATAAATCATTTATGTCAAAAACAGAAATGGAAGAAAATATAGTATCACTTCTTGGAGGTAGAGTAGCAGAAAGCTTGATACTAAATGATATATCAACTGGAGCAAGTAATGATATTGAAAGAGCAACAAAGATTGCAAGAAGTATGGTAACAAAATATGGTATGAGTGAAAGAATAGGAACATTGACATTGGGACAAGGTCAAGAAGAGGTGTTCTTAGGAAGAGATTTTGGCCATACTAAGGAATATTCAGAAGAAACAGCAGCAATAATAGATGAGGAAACAAAGAAAATAGTAGATCAAGGATATAATAGAGCAAGACAAATTCTTTCTGAAAATGTTGAAAAATTACACAAAGTAGCAGGAATATTGCTAGAAAAAGAAAAAATTGAAGCTGATGAATTTGAAGCAATATTTAATGAACAATAATATAGAAGCTGTTTTTTGACCCCGTCCCAAAAAACAGCTTTTGTTGGAAAGGAAAAATTTATGAAAAATTATTATGATTTATTAGAAGTAACACCAAAAGCATCAAAAGAAATAATAGAAAAAGCATATAAAGTATTAATTAAAAAATATCATCCGGATTTATATAAAGGAGAAGAGAGAATATATGCTGAAAATAAAACAAGAGATTTAAATGAAGCATATAGAATTTTAACAAGTGATTTTTTAAGAGAACAATATGATTTAGAATTAGAAAAAGAAAAAAGTTTTTCTAATAATAATTACAATGAAAAAAATATAAAAAATATAAAAAATACTAAAAATACTAAAAATCAAAAGAGTAATTTTGATGATAATAGTAATCAATCTGTAACCAAAGAAGAAAAACAGCATAAAGTAGGAACTATTATGTCTATGGTTGACTTAATAAAAGAAATATTTAAGAAAAGAAAAAAAGGTGAACATAGAGAAATTAAAAAAGAAGATAAAATAGCAGCATTATTAACACTTATAATAGTAATAGTGTTAGGGGTTATTTTATGGTTTATACCAGCTACCAATGGTTTTATAAGAGATATAATACCTTTTTAAAGAAGATAAAAACACTATTTTTATGCTAGAAAGCTTGGGTTTTTCGCTCAGACCTATTGACAAAATATGATATTTTAAGTTATAATAGATAACGTTATAGGATTATTCCACATACTTTTTGTATGGACCGGAAGGAGGGGAATATAAATGTCAGAGATAAAAGTTAATAATGGAAATATAGAAGATGCATTGAAAAGATTTAAAAGACAATGTGCAAGAAATGGAGTGCTTCAAGAAGTACGTAAAAGAGAACATTATGAAAAACCTAGCGTTAAGAGAAAGAAAAAGTCAGAAGCTGCTAGAAAAAGAAAATTCAATTAATACATATATAGATTAGAAGTAGGAAAATTATTTTTTACTTCTAATTTTTTTCTAAAAAAATATTAAAATTAATTTTTTTGGTGTATAATAAAAAAGATGGGAGGTTTTTAAATGGAACATAAATTAAAAGAAATAAAAAAAGGAATTAAACTTCATGTTTTGGAAACAGATAAATTTAAAACAAATTTAATTGCTGTATTTTTAAGCAAAAAATTAGATAGAGAAAATGTAACTAAAAATGCACTAATTTCAATGTTATTAAGAAGAGGAAGCAAAAATATAAGAACTCAAGAAGAAATAAGTAAAAAAATGGAAGAATTGTATGGAGCAAGTTTTGATTGTGGTTTAGATAAAACAGGTGATAATCAAGTATTAAAATTTTATGTAGAAACTGTAAATGATAAGTATTTACCAAAACATGATGAAAATATCCTAAAAATAGCTATACAGTCTTTATTTGATATAGTATTTAATCCATATGTAGAAGATGGTGGATTTAAAAAAGAATATGTAGAACAAGAAAAAAATACTTTAGAAAAACGTATAAATGGAAAAAAGGATAATAAATCAATATATGCAATAAATAGATGCATAGAAGAAATGTATAAAGATAAGCCATATGGTTTGTATAGATATGGATATGTAGAAGATTTAAATAAAATTGATGAAAAAGGTTTATATGAATATTATAAAGATTTAATAAATTCTTGTAAAATTGATATATTTATATCAGGAAATTCAGATGATGATATAGAAAAAATGATAGAAAATGATGATAATATAAAAGGATTAAAAGAAAGAGAAGCACAGTATGTAGTACCTAATATTGAAAAAGAAGATAATATAGAAGAAAAAACAGTTGATGAAGCCATGGAAGTATCACAAGGAAAGTTGGTATTAGGCTTAAACGTAAATATAGATAATGATGAAGAAAAATATATTGCATTAATGTATAATAATATTTTTGGAGGTTCTGCAAATTCAAAATTGTTCCAAAATGTAAGGGAAAAGGCACACCTTGCATATGTGGCATCTTCTAATTATTATAGATATAAAAATATTATTATTGTAAATTCAGGTATAGAAATTTCTAATTATGAAAAGGCCTTAAAATTAATAAAAGAACAAATAGAAGAAATGAAAAATGGAAATTTCACAGAAGAAGAGATTGAAAATAGTAAGAAAGGAATAATTGCAGCTATAAAAACAATAAGTGATGAACAAGACACAGGTATAACATATTATTTTGGACAAGAATTATCAAAGGCCAATGTATCAGAAGAAGAATATATTAAAAAAATAGAAAATATAACTAAAGAAGATATAGTAAATTTAGCAAATAAAGTAAAAGTAAATACTATATATTTTTTAAAAGACTAAATAGAAAGGAGAAAGATTATGCAAATAATTGAGAATTTGAAAGTTAAGGAAAAATTGTATATCCAAAAATTAGAAAATGGTTTAACAGTAATGATAATTCCAAAACCAGGAATGCTTAAAAAATACATGATCTGGGGAACTAATTACGGCTCAAATGATAATAAATTTATTGTACCAGGCGAAGATGAAGTTACAAAAGTACCTAATGGTGTTGCTCATTTTTTAGAACATAAATTATTTGAACAAGAAAATGGAACAAATAGCTTAGACACTTTAACAGCTTTAGGTGTAAATGCAAATGCATATACAACAAATGACCATACAGCATATTTATTTGAATGTACGGATAATTTTTATGAAGCAATGGATGAACTTATGGATTATGTACAACATCCATATTTTACAGATGAAAATGTTGAAAAAGAAAAAGGAATAATAGGCCAAGAAATTAGTATGTATGATGATTCTCCAGAATGGAGAGTATATTTAAATACTTTAGAAGCAATGTATAATAAAAATCCTATAAAAATAGATATAACAGGAACACAAGAGACAATTAGTAAAATAGATAAAGAAATTTTATATAAATGTTATAATACATTTTATCATCCATCTAATATGGCAATTGTGATAGCAGGAGATTTTAAGCCAGAAGAATTATTAGAAGAAGTTAAAAAAAGACTGATTCCTAATAAACCTGCTGGAAAAATAAAAAGAATATTTGAAAAAGAAGAAGATAAAATAGTAAAAAAAGAAATAATACAAAAATTAGATGTAAGCAATCCAATTTTTACAATAGGGATAAAAGATAAAAAAGAAGAAAATTGCGATATAAAAGAAACTATAAAAAAACAAATAGGTATGGAAATAATATTAAATATTATACTAGGAAGAAGTTCTGATTTATATCAGAAATTATATAAAAATGGTATGATTTTAGGAACACCAAGTTTAGATTATGAATGTGGAAGAGATTATGCTCATGTATTAATTACAGGAGTGTGTAATAATCCAAAAGAAGTTTTTAAACAATTTAAAGAAAAAGTAGAAAATTTGAAAAATGACGGAATAGATAAAAAAGATTTTGAAAGATTAAAGAAGATGATATATGGTAGTTATGTAAAAGAATATAATGATGTACAAGATATATCAAGAATGTTCTTATCAGATTACTTTAAAGGTATATGTAGTTTTGACTATTTAGAAGAAATAGAAGTAATAAATGTAGAATATTTAGAGCAACTGTTAAAAGATGTATTTAAAGAAGAAAAAATGGTACTTTCTATTGTGGAAAATGGATAGAAAAAGTCATGCAGAAAATGTTTTAAAAATGGTATTTGTAAAATAAAAATTACAATGCCGTTTTTTTGTGTTTTAATTTGTCGAAACAAAAAGTTTTTTGACGTACGAAAGTTGACAAAAAGTATTGAAAATACTTGACTAGGGGATTATTATGTGATAATTTATAGCTGTACTAAAGATAATAATGAAAAAGGAGAGATAGATATGTTAAATGATGAAATTTGTAAATTAAGAGATAAACTAAATAAAAGTATAGAACAAGGTGATGATTATAGTAATACATACAAAATAAGTGTAGAGTTAGATGAGCTTATTGCTAAGTATTATAGAATATCACAAAGTGATGGTAAAAATTCATATGGATATAATGATATAGAGGTCCTTAAATTTGTATAAGGGCTTTTTTTGTACAAAAAAATGGGAAAAAGTAGTAGATATTTAAGTATAAATGTGATACACTATTATATATTAATATAAAAGGAAGTTGAGTATGGAAGAAATAAAAGATGTTTCTCAACTTTGAGTAAAGATTTGGAATTAAAATATATAAAAGATTTTGGTAGTATTACTAAAAAAGTTAGGTGAATTATTAATAGATAAATTACCAGATAGTTTAACATATAAACAAAAGAAAAGAAGAATAAAATATTTAGAAAGACAAAAAGAAGACAAAACAGAAACAAAAAATTAGAAATGATAAATTGATGAAAATGGCCTAAAATCAAGAAAAAACGCGAATTGATATTGCAAAAGAAGAGACAAAAGGAAGACAAAAAAGGGACAAAAAGAGGACAAAAGAAGACAAAAGCGAGACAAAAATAAAAAAAAGGTTGTGACAAGAATGAATACAATAGTATTAAAATTTGGAGGAAGTTCAGTAGCAGACAATATTAAATTAAATGTTGTTGCAGAAAAAATTATTAGCTTAAAAAAAGAAGCTAAAAATATTGTAGTAGTAGTGTCAGCACAAGGAAAGACAACAGATAAGTTGATAAAAGAAGCACAAGAATTATCAGCAGTACCAGATGAAAGAGAAATGGATATGTTATTATCAACAGGAGAACAAATAACAAGTTCTAAACTTAGCATTTTATTAAATAGAATGGGACATCCGGCAATATCTTTAACAGGTTGGCAAGCTGGTATAAAAACAAATCTAATCTATGGAAGTGCAAAGATAAAAGAAATTTATACAGATAGAATAGAAAAAGAATTAGAAAAAGGAAAAATAGTAATAGTAGCAGGATTTCAAGGTATCAATGAAAGAAATGATATTACAACTTTAGGAAGAGGTGGGTCAGACACAACAGCAGTAGCTATACAAGCTGCTATAAATGCTGATAAATGTTATATTTTCTCAGATGTAGATGGAATATATTCAGCAGATCCTAATATGGTTACAATAGCTAAAAGATTAGATGAAATATCATTTGATGAAATGCAAGAAATTGCAGATGCTGGAGCAAAAGTATTACATAATAGATGTATTCAAATAGGAAAAAAGTTCGGGAATGATATAATAGCAAAATCTACATTTTCTGAAGAAGGTGGAACAAGAGTATGTAAAGGAATTGAAACAAGAGATGTAAAAAGTATTGTAAAAAATGATGGATTAATTACTGTTATAATGAATAATAAAAAAGGAGTAACAGCACAGCAAGGGTATATAGTATATAAAAGTTTATTAAAAGAAAATATAATAGTAGAATGGTTTGAAAGAGACAGTGATTCTTTTAAATTTAGAATAAAGAAATCAGAATTAAATAAAGTACAAGAATTATTAGATAGCAAATTTTCTGAGTATGAAATAGTATTAGAAGACTTTATAAAATTAACAATAGTAGGATATGGAATAATACAAGACAATGTAATACTAAATAAAACAATGGACATACTTAAAGAATATAATGTAAAAGTAATAAAGGTAAGTTTATCTCAAGCTAAGATAGAAATTGTTGTAGATGATATTAGCACAGATACAATGGAATTATTACATAAAAAATTAATAAGGAAGGAGAGATAATTTATGAAAGAAACTATTTTTAAAGGATGTGGAACAGCTATTGCAACACCTTTTACAGAAGATGGAGTGAATTTCGAAGAATTCGGAAGGTTGTTAGAAGATCAAATAAAACAAGGAGTAGATGCAATTATTGTGTGTGGTACAACTGGAGAATCTGCTACTATGTCAGAGCAAGAAAAAAAAGAAACAATAAAATTTGCAATTGAAAAAGTTGCAAAAAGAGTAAAAGTAATTGCTGGAACAGGAAGTAATAATACAAAATCAGCAATTGAGATGTCAAAATATGCTGAAAGTGTCGGAGCAGATGGTTTACTTGTTGTAACACCTTATTATAATAAAACAACACAGAAAGGATTAATTATGCATTTTAAAGCAATTGCACAAGAGGTTAGTTTACCTATTATAATGTATAGTGTAGCAAGTAGAACAGGTGTAAATATTACTCCTGAAACATGTTTAGAATTATCTAAAATAGATAATATAGTAGCAATAAAAGAAGCAAGTGGAAATATATCACAAGTAGCAAAGATTGCAAGTATATGTGGAGATAATTTAGATATTTATTCAGGAAATGATGATCAAATAATACCAGTGTTATCACTTGGTGGAAAAGGTGTAATATCAGTTTTATCAAATGTTATGCCAAAATATACACATGAAATGACATATAAATATTTTAATGGAGAGCAAGAAGAAGCAAGCAAGATGCAATTAGATGTAATAGATTTAATAGATGAGCTATTTTCAGAAGTAAACCCAATACCTGTAAAATATGCACTAAACTTAATGGGATACAATTTTGGAAAACCAAGACTTCCATTAATAGAACTATCTAAAGAAAAACAAGAAACAATGAAAGAAGTTATGAAAAAACATAATTTAATAAAATAAGAAGAAAAAAGGTGAAAAATATGAATGTATTAATAAATGGTGCAAATGGTAAAATGGGAAATGAACTTTTAAGTGTTATAAAACAAAATGAAGAATTTAATGTTGTATGTGGTGTAGATATAAAAGAAAATTTAGAAGGAGAATTTCCTATTTATTCTAAAATAGAAGATATAAAAGAAAAAGTAGATGTAATAATAGATTTTTCAGTACCTGTTGCAACATTTAAAATATTAAAATATGCTATAAAAAATAAAGTACCAACTGTAATTGCAACAACAGGTTTTTCAAAAGAAGAAATAGAAGAGATAGAAGAATTTTCAAAAGAAATTCCTATATTTAGAAGTTCTAATATGTCTTTGGATATAAATTTAATGGCAAAAATAGTAGCTAAAGTTGCAAAAGTTTTAAATAATACAGATATAGAAATAGTAGAAACACATCATAATAGGAAAATAGATGCACCAAGTGGTACAGCAATACTTTTAGCAAATGCAATAAATGATGTATTAGATGAAAAGAAAGAATATAATTTTGAAAGGATGCAAAAAAGAGAAAAGAGAGCTAAAAATGAAATAGGTTTTTCATCAATAAGAGGTGGAAATATAGTAGGAGAACATAGTGTTAAATTTTTTGGCGAAAATGAAGAATTAGAAATAACTCATAAAGCATATTCAAGAAGAGTATTTGCAGAAGGGACTTTAAAAGCAGCTAAGTTTATTGTAACTAAAAAAACAGGTCTATATAATATGAATGATATTGTGTAATAATAAAAACCTAATTGTTAGAAAATAATAATTAGGTTTTTTGCTTAAAAAATATTAATGTAAAAAACAAATTGATATTTCTCAAGTAATATAGTAAAATATAATAGAACTAAAAGAATGGAGGATATACATGATAAAAAAAGCAGGGACAATATTAATTAATTTAGAAAATAAAAAAATAGGTTTAGTATATAGAAAAGAACAAAATGATTATACATTTCCAAAAGGTCATTTAGAAAAAGGCGAGACTCTTTTAGAATGTGCAGTAAGAGAAACTGAAGAGGAAACTTTAAGGAAAAACAGTTTAGTAGATGGTAAAATAATAGGTGTTGATAAATATAGCTCAGAAGAAGAAAATGATGTAGAAGTATATTATTATTTATCAATAGACGAGGGGAAAACCTCAAAAAATATAGAACTTAAAGATAGAGAAGAATTAGTATGGAAAGACATAGATGAAGTATATAGTATACTTACATATAACAATTTAAGAAAAATGTGGAAAGATATAAAAAATACTGTTATAAAACTTATAAAAAATAAGGAGTAATAGATGGAAATAGTAGATGTCTATAATAAAAGAAAAGAACTTACAGGAAAGAAAAAAGAACGATATGAAAAAGTAGATGGCCAATATACACAATATGTACATGTGTGGATAATGAATGATAAAAATGAGTTCCTAATACAAAAAAGAGCGGAAAGTAAAAAGATAAATCCTAATAAATGGTCACAAACAGGAGGAGCTGTAGATTGTGGAGAGGAAATTATAGAAGCGGCAATAAGAGAAGTAAAAGAAGAATTAGGGCTAAGCGTAAGTAAAGAAGATATTGAGTTTATGTTATCTTATAAAAGAAAATATACTTTTATGGATGTATTCTTAGTAAGAAAGAATATAGAATTAAAAGAAGTGGTTTTACAAAAAGAAGAAGTTAAAGAAGTTAAATGGGTAACAAAAAAGGAAATAGAAGATATGGTAAAATCAGGCAAAATAGTAGGAACATTAAAATTATATTATAAATTATTTTTTGATTTACTTAAAGATTATGATAAATAGGAGGGAAAAATGAAATTAGTATCATGGAATGTAAATGGAATAAGAGCAGTATTAACAAAAGGATTTGAAGACTTTTTTAAAAGTGTTAATGCAGATATATTTTGTATTCAAGAAACAAAATGCCAAGAAGGACAAGTAGAATTAGAATTTGATGGATATGAAAGCTATTGGAATAGTGCAGAGAAGAAAGGGTATTCAGGAACAGCAATATTCACAAAAATAAAACCTATTTCTGTAAAATATGGAATAGGAATAGAAGAACACGATAAAGAAGGAAGAGTAATAACATTAGAATTTAAAGACTTTTATATGGTAAATATTTATACACCTAATTCTAAAAGAGAATTAGAAAGATTAGATTATAGACAAATATGGGAAGATGAAATAAGAAAATATTTATTAAACTTAAATAAAACAAAACCAGTTATCATGTGTGGGGACTTAAATGTAGCACATAAAGAAATAGATTTGAAAAATCCAAAAACAAATACACATAATGCTGGATTTACAATAGAAGAAAGAAATAAAATGACAGAATTATTAAATGCAGGATTTGTAGATACATTTAGATATTTGTATCCAGATAAAATAGATTGTTATACTTGGTGGTCTTATATGAGAAAAGCAAGAGAAAAAAATGTAGGGTGGAGAATAGACTATTTTATAGTATCAGAAAGTTTAAAAGATAAAATAGAAGATGCAAATATATACCAAGATATAATGGGAAGTGACCATTGTCCAATAGGTTTAGAAATAAAAATAAAACAAAAAAATAAAACAAAAAAATAAAAGAAAAAAGTAAAAAAAATAAAAAAGTAAAAAAATAAAAAAAGTAAAAAAATAAAAAAAGTAAAAAAATAAAAAAAGTAAAAAAATAAAAAAGTAAAAAAATAAAAAAGTAAAAAAATTTTAAGGAGAGAAGAATGGAAGAAAATAAAAAAGAACAATTAAAAAAATGGGGGTATTGGTTTTTACTTGGACTTGCACTTATAATAATTTATAAATGTTTAGACAATTTTACAGATGTAACAGGAGTAATAGGAAATTTCTTAAGTGTAATAGCACCATTTTTTGTAGGAATATTTATTGCATATTTATTATATATGCCATGTAGAAAATTAGAAATATTTTTTAGGAAAAGAAAAATAAAACTTTTAAAAAGAAGAGCAAGAACTTTTAGTATTATAACAGTTTATTTAGTAATTTTATTAGTAATAGTTATATTATTTAGTTTTATATTACCTGTTGTATGGGAAAGTATAGCAGATTTTGTAAGTAATATACAAAATTATTATGAAACAGCAATAGAAAGATATAATAGTCTACCAGAAGACTCAATACTAAAAAGTGAACAAGTAAATGATTTTATAGATAGTATACAACATATCGATATAAGGGAATATTTTAATTTTGATAAAGTAATGGGATATATATCAGGAGCAATAAGTGCAGTAACAGGTATTGTAGATATTTTTGTGGCTGTAATAGTTTCTATATACGTATTAGCAGAAAGAGGAAGAATATTAACATTTGTAAAAAGATTTGCAGAAGCAGTGTTTAAAGAAAGAACATACAAAAATTTAGATAAATATTATAAACATTCAAATGAAATATTTTTTAGATTTATAGCAGGACAATTTTTAGATGCAATAGTAGTTGGAATATTAACAACAATAGCAATGACAATTATGGGTATAAAATATGCACCACTACTTGGATTCTTTATAGGAATATTTAATATGATACCATTTGTTGGAGCAATTATAGCAGTTGGAATTTCAGCAATTATTACTTTAATTACAGGTGGATTATCACAAGCTATATGGATGCTTATTGTAGTAATTATTTTACAACAAATAGATGCAAATATTATAAATCCAAAAATTATAGGAAAAACATTAAAAATAAGTCCATTATTAGTATTACTTGCAATATCAATAGGAGGAGCTTATTTTGGAATATTAGGAATGTTTTTAGCAGTACCAGTAATTGCAATTATAAAAATATTAATAGAAGATTTTGTAGATTATAGATTAGCGATAAAGAAAAA
Source organism: uncultured Clostridia bacterium (assembly GCA_944387475.1). Taxonomy (GTDB): domain Bacteria; phylum Bacillota; class Clostridia; order TANB77; family CAG-508; genus CAG-269. The sequence goes on along the minus strand of CALXFB010000007.1, from coordinate 41,627 downwards.
TGCGACAAAAAGGGACGGGGAATTTTTGTCTCATTCTTAAAAATGTTTATACAAATAAAGGGTTTAGAAGCGGATACTTTTGTGAATTTTTAATGAAAAAATCATAAAAAAGTATCAATTTCTAAAATCTATGTTATAATAAATTCTATGAAAAGTTATGGTTATAAAAATATGGAAAATAATTTAATAAGAAGAATATTAAGTTTTTGTAAAGAAAATCCTAAAAAAGTAAGGGATTTATGTATTTCATTAATAGTTTTAATAGTGATTTGTATTGGAGTATCAATGCTTGTAGAAGAGAGTAGAAAACAAAAATATGTAATATATGATGGCAAAAATTTAAATGAGGAAAAATATCCGAGATACAAGGAATTAATTGATGAATTATTAGAAAAACATCCCAACTGGACATTTACATTATTCTATACAAAATTAGATTGGGAAGAAGTAATTACAAATGAAGGACATGTAGATGGAAGAACATATCCTTTAAACTTAATTCCAGAAACATCTGATTATCCAGAAGACTGGAAGTGCGAAATAGATAAAGATAAAAGATTTGATAATGGAACTTGGATGTGTGCATCTAATAAAGCTATAGAATATAAGATGGATCCAAGAAATATTTTAAACGAAGAAAATATTTTCCAATTTAAGGAATTAAATTATGTAGAAGGAGCAGGAAATTTAGAAGGCTTAAGCGAAATAACAAATGGAACTTTTTTAGAAGGAGAAAGTATTTGTAATTCTATTATAGAAGCTGGTAAAAATTCTAATTTAGACCCTTATTTTATAGCCTCAAGACTAATACAAGAACAGGGAAGAGATGGAACAACTATGTCTAAAGGACATGAATATAATAATGCTATTGTATATAATCCATTTAATATAAACGCTATTGGAAATTCAAGTAGCGAAATATTAGAAAATGCAGCAAAATATGCTTATGAAAAAGGATGGGATAGTTTAGAAAAAGCGATTATAGGTGGAATAGATTATATGAAAGAGGGATATATTAATGAAGGACAAAATACATTATATTTACAAAAATTTGATGTGGTAAAAAGAAAAGGGTTATATAACCACCAATATATGCAAAATTTACTTGCTCCAACATCTGAAGCAAATAATATGAAATCTATTTATGAAATTTCTAATACAGTAGATAGTAAGCTTAATTTTATAATACCTTTATATGAGGATATGCCAGAAGAAATTTCAGAAGAATAAAAATAAAATTATATTGCTATATATAATTTTAAATTATAAAATATAAAAAAGGAAAGGAAGTGTTTTTAGATGAAATTAGAAAATAAAGTTGCTATAGTAACAGGAGGTGCTATGGGAAATGGATTAGGAATTGTAAATGTTTTTCTAAAATATGGAGCTAAAGTTATAATATTTGATTATTCAGAAAAATTAGAGGATACAGTAAAGAAGTTAAAAGATGAAGGAAAAGAAGTAGAAGGGTATTTAGTAGATATTAGAGACAAAGTAAGAATAAAAGAATGTGTAGAAAAAGTGGTAGAAAGATATGGAAAAATAGATATTTTAGTAAACAATGCAGGAGTTGCAAAACTTACACCATTTATGGAGACAACAGATGAGATTAGGGATTTTCATTTTGATATTAATATTAAAGGTGCTTGGAATATGTCTCAAGAGGTTTTACCTTATATGCAAAACGGTAGCTCTATTGTAAATCTTTCTTCTGTAACAGGTACAATGGTAGCAGACACAGGTGAGGTTGCTTATGCTACAACAAAAGCAGCATTACTTGGTTTTACAAAAGGGTTAGCTGCAGAAGTTGTAAGTAAGAATATAAGAGTAAATGCTATTCTTCCAGGCTATATAATGACACCAATGGTTGAAGGTATTGCAAAAGATTCTGATAGTAACAACCCAGACTCAGTTGTAAAAGGAATAGCAGATGGTATTCCTATGGGAAGACTTGGTACAATAGAAGAATTAGGAGAACTTGCAGCATTTTTAGCAAGTAAAGAAGCTTCTTATATAACAGGTCAAAGTTTTGTAATAGATGGTGGTTCAACATTACCAGAAACAATGAGTGTGGGGGTATAAAATGGTTTTATTTATAGAATATCCTAAATGTTCTACTTGTAAAAAAGCTAAGAAATGGCTTATTGATAATAATGTGGATTTCCAAGATAGACATATTGTGGAAAACACACCAACTGTGGAAGAGTTAAAAAAATGGATTGTGGAAAGTAAAAAAGATATAAAAAAATTTTTTAATACAAGTGGATTAAAATATAAAGAACTTAATTTAAAAGAAAAATTACAAAAAATGTCTGATGAAGAAAAAATAAAATTATTATCAAGTGATGGAATGCTTATAAAAAGACCACTTTTAGTTTCGGAAAATGGAATTTTAGTAGGTTTTAAAGAAGAGGAATGGAAAGAATTATTAAAATAGACAATATAAATAAAGAAGAAGGTTCTTGTTAGTACATGGATAAGAACCTTCTTGCTATTTACATGAATTGTAAATATATTTATTAGATATTTCTAATAAGCAAAATAAAATGTTTAATAAAATTTATTGTTTCGATTATTTCTTGTTCAGAATAATCTTGAAGGAGTTTTTTTGTTCTATCTATATTATTATCATCAAGACCATATAATATGTAATCTGCAGAGTGACCACTTAAGTCTCTTAATTTTTTTATACTTTTATATACTAAATTTCCCTTACCATTTTCCACTAAGCCTAAAAACTGACTTGATATGCCTATTTCTTTAGCAAAATCAGTTTTATTCATATGTAACTCATTCTCACGTATATTTTTTATTCTGAGACCTCTTTTTTCTTGGTCAATTTTATCTAAATCATCTGCACTACTATTGTTTCTTTTCATACTATAAACTCCTTATATTCTTTGTTCATTATAGTAATTTATACAAAAAAATACATGTGAAAAAATAATGAGAAAATATGGTAATTAATGGAATTTTATGGTATATTATCAAATATAAGGATGAAAAGGAGGAATTAATTATGCCTAAACCTATGAAAATTTTAATATTAGAAGATGATATTGAAGATTGTAACAATTTTATTAATTGTATTAAGAAAAGAGACGATATTGAGTTAGTTGCTGTAACAGATTCAGATATTGATGCTTTAAAATATGTGAAATTGAAACATCCAGAAGGTATTGTGTTAGATATAGAATTAAATAATAGTAAAACAGGCAATCCTAATTCTTTGGAGTTCTTATCTAGTTTAAGAAAGTTAAATTTGAATTATGATCCGATTGTAATTGTTACAACACATGTATTTTCTAAAAGAACATATGAAATTCTACATAGAGAGAATATTGATTTAATTATGCACAAAGACCAACCTAAATATTCTGTTGAAAATGTTTTAAATACTTTTATAAAGTTTAGAAATATTCCTACACAAAAGGATAGAAAAACAATTGTAGAAGAATTAGAAAATGAAGAAGAACGTATTTCGGATTTAATAAATCATGAATTAGATTTAATAGGAGTAAGTGCAAAATTAAAAGGTAGAAAATATATTTTTGATGCTATTAAATATTTGATACAAAACGAAAACAGTGATATTAATGTTGTTCAATATTTAACTAAAGTTTATAAAAAGTCTGGCAATACTATAACTAATGGTATTCAAAATGCTATTATTCATGCATGGAGAGTTTCATCAGTTGAGGACTTAGAAGAACATTACACTGCTAAAATTAATTATGAAACTGGCGTACCAACTCCTATGGAATTTATATATCATTACGTAGATAAAGTTAAAAAATTGATCTAGTATTCTAAAAAATACTAGGTTTTTTTATTTTTCACCATCTTTTTCTATTTGTTTATACCGTTCATTTTAAGCCACAGAATGGTATTTTTTTATTGACAAAAAGAAACAAAAAAATACCAAAGAGAAAAGGTGGTGAGAAATATGTGGGAAGAATTCTGGAAATGGGTAAGTGAATGGATGGGATTTTAACCTTTTTATATAGTGGAGGTGTTGAACATCTCCTTCTTTTTTTATATAATAAAAAAAGAGAGGAGCGGATTATTATTGAAAACTGTTGAAATAGTACTTTTTTTAAAAATATTATTTTTTACAATGTTTAATTTTTTTGTGAGCATAAAAATATTAGATAATAAAGAATATTGGAATTTAAAGTATAAGTTAATATTTTTTGTCTGTTCATTAATTATTGCTACAATTTGCAAATGGATTGAAAGTTTATCTAATATGAATGTCATAGTGTTTATAATGATTTTTACAGCTATGTTTTATTCAATAATAACGAAGAACGGATTAGGATATTCGATATTAGTAAATGTAATTTCCACAAGTATTAATTTAATTATTCTATTTATAGCAACAATACTTACTTTTATCCCACATATAGTATTTAGAACAGAAAATAAGTATATAAATTTAATTATAATAATTTTAATATATTTAGTAGTAATGTTATTAATAACGAAAATTAGAAGGATAAAAAATGGTATAGCAATATTGAAGAAAAACAAAGAAAATCAGTATTTTGATATTATTATACTTAATATAAGTTGGATAATAATTTTTTTAACTATAGTTATAGATAATTATAAAGTAAATTCAACAGGTAGAGCTGGAGTTGGATTTATATTATTTGCTATTGTAATGATTGTAACCATCCAAAAATCTTTACAGCTTTATTATAAACAGAAAATGTTGGTGAAAGATTTAGAAGAAAAAAAGGTAGAATTGGAAGATAAGAAAAAAGAAGTAGAAGAGTTGGAAAAAGAAAATCTAAACTTTAGTAAAATAAGTCATTCAATAGCACATAAACAAAAATCTTTGGAATTTAAACTAAATGAACTAAGTATGAAAAGCGAAATATCATCTGAAATAGGATTAAAAGATAGAATAGAAAAATTGGGAAAAGAACTAACAAAAGAAACAATCAGTGTAATAGGTAAAACAGGAATAGAAGAAATAGATGATATGTTAAAATACATGCAATCAGAATGTGTTAAAAATAAAATAGATTTCCAATTACAAATAAGTGGAAATATTTATACAATGATAAATCATTATATAGATAAAGAAGAATTAGAAATATTATTAGCAGACCATATAAAAAATGCAATTATAGCAATAGGATATGGAGAAAATATAAATAAAAGTATATTAGTAAGGCTTGGTAAGTTAGATGGTTATTACGGTTTATATATCTATGATTCCGGTATAGAATTTGAGATAGAAACATTGTATAAATTAGGCAAAATACCAGCTACAACACATAAAGATAATGGTGGCACAGGTATGGGATTTATGAATACATTTGATACTTTAAGAAAACATAAAGCAAGTTTTGTAATAGAAGAATATGGAAAACCAGTTAAAAATAATTTTACTAAAGCTTTGAAATTTATATTTAATCAAAAGAATGAGTTTAAAATCTATTCATATAGAAATGAGGAAATAGAAAAAGAAAATAAAGAGAATAATTTACTTGTAGAAAAATTAAATATTTAGTAATAAAAATTCCATATTAGCATAAGGTTAGATAAAGGAGGTTTATGCTAATATGGATTTTTTCGAAAATATATTTAATAAAATAAAGAAAGAAAAACTTTTAAAACTACAATTAATTGTAATTTTATTTAGCTTAATACTTGGAACTTTGTTGCATTTTACATATGAATGGTCTGGAGAAAATTTATTTGTAGGAAGTTTTAGTGCAGTAAATGAAAGTGTATGGGAACATTTAAAATTAGTATTTTTCCCTATGTTAATAGCTACAATAATAGAATACTTTTTTGTAAAAGATGTAGCTAATAATTATATAGAAGCAAAAACAATAGGGATATTCACAGCAATAAGTATAATAGTAGTAGGATTTTTTACTTATTCAGGAATAATAGGAACTAGTATTATCTTTATAGACATTTTATTATTTATATTAAGCATAGTTTTAGGAGAATATGTAGCATATAAATTAATGAAAAGAGAAGATGAAAGCACAGTTTTAACAGAAAGTTTGTCAGTTATAATTCTTATATTCTTATTTATGTGTTTTGTAATATTTACATATTTACCGCCAGAAGTTAATTTGTTTAGGGATGTAACAACAGGAAAATATGGTATAGGAAATATTAGATAAAACAAAAATAAAAATAAAAAAATGAAGAAAATGAAAAATATGAATTTTTTTCGTATAAACTATTTACAAATTTCATATTTATGTGTAAAATAAATTCATGATATATAATTACTAGCTAGAACAAAGGCTGTTAATTATATAGTGTTATAGTTTGTATTTCATTTTTTAATGACATTAAATTATAACAACGAATTCTTTAGTTTTTTTATTTTTTAGTAGCTAGCTTAGGCTAGCTATTATTTTTGTGAACTTTTATTCACAAAAAGTTCACAAAACGTTCATTGACAAAATATGTAAATTGCAGTATAATAATTAAAGTTTTTAATCAAAAATTTGAATCAAGTATTCGAAGAATTCAAAGAAAAATAAAATATATTTAGATGTCTGAGGTCATTATAGCCCTATATTAAATATATAGTTAATATTTTGAACCCCGAATAAAATCGTTAGAATAAATATTCCCAATCTACGAGATAAAAAAATAATTTCATATAGAAAACGGGCATGATAGCTCTCTTAATTATAATGACCTCAGCTATCTAAATATAAAAAAGAAGGAGGAAATATTGCGAAAAGAAATAAGAATAATAACTAAAGGAAGATATGATATAGCAAAAGATTTAGTAAGTAAATATTTAGAAGAAAAGAAATATTTAATAATAGAAAAAACATTTGAATTTAGAAGACAAAAAGTAGATTTAATCATATATGATGAAAAAACAAAAGAATTAGTTTTTGTGGAAATAAAGATATATAATATACCCAATATATATGAAGAAATAGAAGAAGAAAGAAAAGAGTTTTTAAAAGCAGCAGCTAAAAACTATAATTATGAATATGGACTATATGATATTCCAGTAAGATTTGATAAAGTAGAATTATTTTTAAATAATAGTATGTATAAAATAAGATATATAAAAAAATTTATGGTTTAAAAATTGCCTAAGAAAAATTCTTAAGCAATTTATATATTAAAATCTAATAATTTCATTATACATTTCCATAGCAAAATTATCAGTCATTCCAGATATGTATGAAATAATAGCTTTAGAAAAATCTTGTTCATCTGAAATATTAAAAATAATTCTATTTCTCAATTTTAATTCTTCTCTATTAGGTATATCACAATAATTTTCTAAAAAGCTATAAAAACCACAAGAAAGTTTTGGATAAAACTTACCTAATTTAAGAATATTGTTTAAAGTATTTTCTTTATCATAACATTGTTTTAAAATATCATAGATTTCATTTATAACAAGTTCAAAATATTTTATAGAAGTAAGGGTTCTTCTACTAAAATAAATGTGTTTATAATTAAAATCTTTAATTTTATTCATTAAATTAAGAGCATTTTCAGAAAAACATAAACCTTTTTCGTAAGAAGAATTCTCACATAAATCACATACTAAGTGATTTATAATAGTGCTATTATTTAGTTTTTCAGAAGAATTATAATTTAATAAATCATATAATTCTTGAAGGTGGTCATCAATAATACCAAGTGTAATTGCATCTTCTATATCACGACCTATATATGAGATTTTATCAGCAATTTTAACAACACAAGCTTCCCATGTGTATGGTGCATATTGGTTAGGTTTTAAGTAATTATTTAAATCTATAAATTCTTCTCTTGGTCTAAGAGAGTTTTCATTTATTTCACCACAGTGTGAAATAATACCATCACGAACACCATAAGTAAGGTTTAAATTTTTCTTATAACCATCATGACCTTCTAAAAGCTCAATATAATCAACAAAATCTAAACCATTCTTTTCATGCCAAAATTTAATACCTAAATCTCTTTTGGAAATTTTAGATAAAATTTTCTCACCAGAATGGCCAAAAGGACTGTGACCTAAATCATGAGCAGTTGCAATAGCTTTAGTAAGCTCAGTATTTAAACCTAAATAACTTGAAATAGTATAACTAATAGACTCAACATGTGTTACATGTTCACTCCTTGTACAAATATGATCATTTTCAGGAGAAAAAAACACTTGGGTTTTGTGTTTTAATCTTCTATAAGCATTAGAATGTATAATTCTTGTGTAATCTCTATCAAAAGGTGTTCTAATATCAGAAGATTTAGTTTCAATAGGAGTAAGTCTACTAATAGCATTATTCCATTTAGGAGAATCTTTGCAAACAGCATAATTTTTAAAAGAATTTTTCATATATTTTTCTTCCTTCCTTTCTTTTATTATATATTTGTATATATTTTTATACATTTTTATTTGTTTTATATATTCACTATTTAATATAAGAAATATAAAATAAATATTAGTTTTAACATAAATAGTTTATAACAAATACTTAAAAAAGTCTATAAAACATTGACTAAAAAAATATAAATAGTATAATAGATTTGATAAAAATAAAAGTAAAAGCAAAAAAAAGTAAAAACAAAAGTAAAATAAGAAAAGTAAAAAATAAAGAAAAGAAGAAGAAAAGAAAAAATAAATAAGAAAGGGATGATGAAAATGTTTAATTTAGTAAAAGACGATTTTGATGAAAACTCAGAAGATATATTAAATTCTATTAACAAAATGTTAGAAAAAAATAGAAAAAATATAGAAGAAGAAAATGAAGAAAGCAAAGAAGATAGTCAAAATTAGTAAGTAGAAAATAAATAGTAAAAAGTTTAAAAAAGAAAAATATTAAAAGCAAAAAACAATAAAAATAAATAAGAGGTATAAAAAATGGGAAAATTATTTGTAATAGATGGAACAGATGGAAGTGGAAAACAAACCCAATTTAATAAATTACAAGAAAGATTAAAAGAAGATGGGATAGATTTTAGAGTAGTTAGTTTTCCTAATTATGATAGTCCAAGTTCAGGTTTAGTAAAGATGTATTTATCTGGAGAATTCGGTGAAAATGCAAAAGATGTAAGCCCTTATATTGCTTCTACATTTTATGCAGCAGATAGATATGCAACATATATTACTGAGTATAAGGATTATTATGAAAATGGTGGAATTATCTTAGCTGATAGATATACAACAGCAAATATGGTACACCAAGCAGGAAAAATAGATAATAAAGAAGAAAGAGAAAAGTTTTTAAATTGGCTTTGGGATTTTGAATTTAATTTATATGGACTACCAATACCAACAGAAGTATTTTTCTTAAATATGCCAGTTGAGAAATCTTTAGAACTTATGAAAGATAGAGAAAATAAATTTACACACGGGGAGAAAAAAGATATACATGAAAGAGACAAAAACCATTTAATAGATGCATATAATGCAGCTTGCTTTGTTGCTAAAAAATATGATTGGTATGAGGTTAAATGTGTAAAAGATAATAAAATAAGAACAATAGAAGACATTCATGAAGAAATATATAATGAGATAATTGAGACTTTGAGGGACGGAGAATTTTTGTCTCAACATTAAAACATAGAGAAATCTATGTTTTTGTTTTGTAAAAATGTGATTTTAAAGACAAAATTGCTGGAATTTTGTGATTATTGTATTAGTCTTACAATTTTGTTTCCTTATCTGGGATATAAGGAAAGAGCTGCTTCAGGATTATCTATGTAAATGATGTATGGAAAGAAAAAGGCTGGGTAATTCCTAAAATTGAGGAAACATTTAATCCTAATAGAACAACATTAATATTGTATACCAGGGAAAACAACAGCAAGCACATAGACAACTATATCGAAAACTATACCGAAAACTATACTAAAAACTATACCAATTATCCAGCTGTTATAAATAATATTTAAAAGAAAATAATTGAAATTATAAAGAAAAGCATGTAATAGTAGAAAAAGAATTAGTAAAAGAAGTATAAAATATTAAAAGATAAAATTTATACTAATAATTATCTTAATGATTATACCAATAATTATCCTAATAGATTAAATGAAATCCAATTACAAATTATAAAAATTATAAAAGAAAATCCAACAATTATGGCAAAAGAAATATTGTTGAGAATAGAAAATCGGGGATTATCAACAATTAAATGGAATTTGAAACAACTAAAAAATAATGGAAAGAAAAAAGCCTTTATAGATTTATTGTAAAAATGTGATTTTAAAGATAAAAATTACTGGAATTTTGTGATTAATAAATTTTTATAATAAATATATCTATTAATTAAAATTTATGCTATAATCCTTTTAAAGAAGGTGATATTTTTGAATTTATTAAAAAGAAAGGTTGATAAATTTTTAGTAGAATGGAAGAATAGAGATAATAAAAAGCCTTTAATTATAAAAGGAGCAGGAGAAATAGGAAAAACTACATCCATTAAAAATTTTGCTAAAAATAATTATAAAAATGTAGTTGAAATAAATTTTGCGGTAGATAAAAAATATAAAAGTATTTTTGATGATGGTTTTAATGTTGATACGATTATAAGAAATATATCATTTATGAACCCAGACTTTAAATTTGTACCGGGAGAAACGTTAATATTTTTTGATGAAATACAAGATTGTATAAACTGTGCTACTTCTTTAAAACCATTTAGACAAGATGGAAGATATGATGTTATATGTTCTGGTTCTCTTATGGGAATTAATCACCAAGAAATAGAGTCTAATAGTGTAGGTAATAAAGAAGATTATGAAATGTATTCTATGGACTTTGAGGAGTTTTTGTGGGCTAAAGGTTATAAAGAAAAACAAATAGAAGACATGTATAATTGTATGATAAACTTAAAACCTCTAACTAATACACAACTTACAGTTATGTTTGATAATTTTAAAGAATATATGGTAATAGGTGGCATGCCAGAAGTTGTAAGAACATTTGTTAAAAATAAAAATTATAGTGGTATATTAGATATGCAAAAACAAATACTTGAAGATTACAGAGAAGATATAACAAAATATGCTAAAGGTTTAGAACAAGGGAAAATACTTAATAGTTATAATAGTATACCAATATTTTTAGGAATGGATAATAAAAAGTTTAGAATTTCTAAAATAACCAAAGGAGCAAGAAGCCGTGAATATATTGGTACTATAGAGTGGCTAAATAATGCTGGTATTATTAATGTTTGTCATTGCTTGGCTATGTTAGAACTTCCTCTTGGAGGCAATTACAACCCAGATAATTATAGGGTATTTTTTAGGGATACAGGACTTTTAATTGCTTCTTTAGACGATGAAGCACAAGAAGACTTAAGAGCTAATAAAAATTTTAATACTTATAAAGGAGCTATTTATGAAAATATTATAGCAGATATGTTAGTTAAAGAAGGATATAAATTATATTTTTATAAAAATGATAGAGCTACTATAGAAATGGACTTTTTTGTAAGAGATAAAGACTCTTTAATACCAGTAGAGGTAAAAGCAAATGATAATGCTACAGCGTCTTTAAATAATCTTATTAATGATAAAAAATACAAAGATATTAAATATGGTATTAAACTTTGTTATAAGAATATTGATTTTAATGGTAAGTTTTATACTTTTCCTTATTTCTTAACTTTTCTTTTAAAAAGATTTTTAAGAGAAAAAAATTAAAAAACAAAAATTAATTAAAAAAATTATTGCTTCCCGACCATTTTTAGGTAGTTATATGTTAAAAATGGTCGGGAAGATTGACTTTTTGTTTATATTATAGTAAATATTAATTGGTGATGATAATGGAAAAAATATATAAAAGAGAAGAATATTTAAAGAAAATACGTGGTTTTTATGATGATGATATGATAAAAGTTATAATAGGAATAAAGGGTTGTGGGAAGTCTTATTTATTAAAATCAGTTATAGAAGAATTACTAGAAAGTGGAGTAAATAAAAAAGATATAATATATATAGAATTAGATAAAAAAGAAAATAAAGAAATAACAACACCAGAGCAATTAGAAAAACTTATAGATAGTAAAATAACAGATAAAGATTTTAAATATTTGTTTTTAGATGAAATAGAAAATGTTAAAGGTTATGAAACACTAATAAATTCATATAGAGAAGAAGGTAATTTTTCTATATTTATAACAGGTTCAAATTCATATTTATTAAGTGGAGAACTTGCGACAAAGTTAACAGGTAGATATATAGAAATAGAGATGTTACCATTATCTTTCTACGAATATACAGATATGAAAAAATTCTTAAATAAAAAAGTAAATGAAAATATTTATTTAGAATTTGAAGAATATGTTAGAAATGGTGGTTTTCCTAAATCATTATATTATGATAGCTATGAAGAAAAGATGCTATATACTTCTAATGTAATTAACCAGATTTTTGAAAAAGATATTAAAGTAAGTAATAGAATTAATGATAGAAATTTATTTGAGGTAATAGAAAAATTTATTGTGAATAATTTTGGAGCGGTTATTTCTATTAAAAATATACAAGATTATCTAAAAAAACAAGTGAAGGTTAATGTTGATAGAAGAACCATTAAAAGATATATTGATATTTTAGAAAAAGCTAAAATTATTTATCCGTGTGAACTTTTTGATATAAAATCAAAATCTGTTTTAAAAGGAGATAAAAAGTATTATTTAGCAGATTTAAGCATTTATTTTGCCTTAAATACTGATAACAGAATAAATTATGGACCAGTTTTAGAAAATGTAATGTTTTCATATTTAAAGAGTAAAGGTTATAGTTTAAGTGTTGGCTATATTGGAGAATTAGAGTGTGATTTTATTGCAAGGAAAAATTTTGATGATTATTACTATATACAAGTTTCAATGAGCATTGCAGATGAAAAAGTAGAAGAAAGAGAATATAGACCTTTTTATAAAATTAAAGATATGTACCCAAGATATTTATTTACAATGGACTTATTACAACAAAGAAGAGATGGTATTAAACATTTAAATATGGTTGATTTTATTTATAATAATAAAGAATTATAATAAGAAAAACAAGGGATAAGAGAAAAAATAAGAAAAAGCAAGTAATAGAAAAAATATAAAAAAGATAAAATAAAAAATAAATTTTATTAATAAAGAGTTTGACACTTAAAATGAGCAAATTACTTAGTAAGTAAGAAGTGCTTGATTTTAAAATGTTGTCTATCAAAGAAAAAAGAAAGCAAAAATGAAAAAACGAAAATAAAAATTATAAAAAACTATTGCAAAAATAAAAATTTAATAGTATAGTATTAATTGGAATAAAGCTTTATTTTAAAAATAATATAAAAAAGAATGTTTTAAAGAATTTAAAACGGCACAACAAAGTGTGATGAAATTACTGTTTGTTGTGCGTCTCAAATAAAAAATGAGGTCTCAAATAAAAAATGAGGTCTCAAATAAAAAATGAGGTCTCAAATAAAAAATGAGGCTTCTTTTTTAGTGGAAGGAGGAAAAATGAAATTTTATGAGTTTATCTTAGAATTACAAAAATTAAACAAAAATAAAGTAGTTTTTGTAAAATCTGGCGTATTTTTTAATAGCATAGGAAGAGATGCAATTATTTTAGAAAAAGTTTTAGGTTTAAAAAGAACTTGTGTTACAAAAGGTATTTGTAAGGTTGGTTTACCTACTAATTATGTAAGAGAAAATCTTTCTAAAATAAAAGAAAAGTTAGAAAAAAATAATATTGGTTTTGTATTTTATGACGAAATGAAAAATGGTAATTTAATATTTAAAGACAGAAAATATGGAATATTAATTGAAGGAGAAGGAAAGGTGATAAATGAAGACAGAAAATGTAATAATTGTTTAAATTGTAATAATAATGTTTATTTAAAAAAATTAAATAATGGTAAAAAAATAAATGAAAATATTAAAGAATATACTTTTAAAAAGGAAGATTATATTTTAATTTTAGAAATACTGAAAAATGTTTTTAATAGTTTTAAAGAAAAACTTGATAAAGAGAACAATATTAATGAAAATACTAATGATAAAACAATTAAGTAATAAAATTTGATGAAGGAATAAAAATTGAACTAATCGTCGTCTAAGGTGTCAATTTCAAATAATGGTGAATTGAAAAATTCTTGTATTGATATTTCCAGACCTCTACATATTCGCATTATGGTAAGAATTGTTAAATTCGTATTAGGCCTTGCGTTTATATTTGCTAAAGTAGATTGGGTTATCCCACATATCATACAGAGCTTATTTATAGTTATATTTCTTTCATCACATAATTCATAAATTCTTTCTTTTACAGCTTTACTTAAATACATATTACCACCAAGTAAAGTATAACAAAAACTATTTTTAAAACTTAACTCAAAAGAGTTGACAAAATTAAAACTAATTGATAATATTATTTTGAAATTATTAATTACATTTTTTTTAGATAAGGTATTTACAGATAACCTACTATGGTGTAAAATAAGGTCATGAAATATAACTACATAATAATTATGTATTATATTAAAATTTAATTTCAAAAGTAGTTTCCTTAAATAAATTATAAAACAAAAGAATACAATAAAGGAATAAAACAATAAAATAAGGAAATACTAAAGAAGAAAGAAAGGGAGAAGAAAATGAGAACAGAATTTAAAAAATTAAACAACAAAGGTATTACCTTAATCGCACTAGTTATCACAATTATAGTGCTTCTAATCCTTGCAGGAGTAAGCATTGCTATGCTAACAGGTGAAAATGGTATTTTAACACAAGCACAAAATGCTAAGAAAGAAACAGAAAGAGCAAAAATAATAGAAGAGGTACAATTAGATATACTAGGAAAACAAACAGAAAATGGTAGTGGAGACATATCAGCTGATGAATTAGAAGAAATACTAAAAAAATATTTTTCAAATGAAGAACAGAATTTAAAAGATATAATAGCAAAAACATCAACTGATAAATTAATATCAAAAGAAGATGAGACAATAAAAATAGATTTATCAGAAATATATAATGGAGATATAAAAGATGGAACAACTCCACCACCAGCAACAGGAGCAACAGATGGAAGCTGGAGTGATGAAGAAGGAGTAAACACACCAGTAATAAAAGAAAATATGGAACTAGTAAAATGGGATGATACACAAAATAAATTTGTACCAGATGATACAAATTCAAGTTATGATTATGATGAAACAACAAGAGAATGGGCGAATGCAAAAGTCACAATAGATGGAGTAGAAAGTTATTTTGTATGGATACCAAGATATGAATATAAAATAGAAAATGGAAAAATAGATATAAAATTTATAAAGACAACGGACACAGAACCAACAGAAGAAGGATACACAATACATCCAGCATTTACAGATGACAGTGATAACAACTATTCAAATGGCGGATGGAATGAAGAACTACCAGGAATATGGGTAGGGAAATACGAATCAGCAAGAAGTGATTCAGAAGGAGCAACACAAGGAACAAGTACAACAATAAAAATACAGCCAGGAGTAACGAGTTGGAGAAATATAAAAATTGGAGATATGTATAATTATGCAAAAGAATATTCACCAACTTTAAATTCACATATGCTAAAAAATAGCGAATGGGGAGCAGTAGCATATTTAACAGAAAGTAAATATGGAAGAAATGGAACAGAAGTAACAATAAATAATAGTGGTGATTATATAACAGGTTCAGCAGGAAACAGTGTAAGTGCTAATGAAGATGTAGGAACGACAAGTGAATATTGGAGTCCACAAGGAGTTTTAGCAAGTAGTACAGGAAATGTATATGGAATATATGATTTATCAGGAGGAGCTTGGGAATATGTAGCTTCATACTACAACGGAGGTAGTTCACTTTCAAACGGAAGTTCATTTGCGAGTCAAAATGGAACAAGTACAGAATATGCAACAGCATACACAGGAACAAGTGCAAGTTCAGCATATAAACCAGGAGATGCAACATATGAAACAAGTGGATGGCATGGTGATAATGCTGTCTTCGTGTATTCGAGCAGTCCTTTCTTTATACGTGGAGGCAGCAATAACAATGGGACTAATGCAGGGGTTTTCAGCTTCGCTGGGGGCAGTGGTAACAGTAGCAGCTCCGACAGCTTTCGTATGTGTCTCGCAGTAAAGTAATGTGAAATCTGTTATCTGGACTAAGTTTTAGGTAGTTCAGACTAGGGTAATAGTAAATAAAGTAGAAAATAAGTCCTTTTCGTTAGGGCTTGCTCTAGCGAAAAGTTAATATAAATGGGGATAAACCTGTAAGTGATAATGCTAACTTCGTGAATTCGAACAATCCTTTCTTTATACGTGGAGGCAACTATAACAATGGGACTAATGCAGGAGTATTCAACTTCAATAGGAACAATGGTAACAGTAACAGCAACAACAGCTTTCGTATGTGTCTCGCAATATGGTATAAAAAAGTGAGTTATATTTGTTTAAGGATAAATATAGAGTACAAATACCATACAAGGTTTATTCCTTCCTTTATGGTAAAAATATAAATTATAAAAAAGTATATTCTAGTATTAGTTAAATTAGGTTTTAATTTAACTTTAAGAACGAATATGCTTTTTTTTCTTTTAGAAATGGAGGTAAAAATGTATAAACCAAGAAAAACAGAAAGTAAATTGATGATATATCAAAAATATGTGGACTTGATAGAATATAGTTATAATTTGTTAGTTAAGTATCCAAAGTATGAAAAATATGCATTGGTTTCTGAAATACGTCGAACAATGTATAATTCATTAAGATATATATTATATGCAAACAAAATAAGTGATAAATATAGTAGAATTAGTATTTTAGGAAAATTAGATGCAGAAATATCAATGATGGGGTTTTTTGTAAGGTTTTCATATAAAAATAAGTATATAAATACAAATAATTATTATACGTGGTCTAAGAAAATAGAAGAGATAGGAAAAATATTAGGGGGTTGGATAAAGTCATGCCTAAAAGAATAAATAATGTATTTAAAGAAAATATAACATTTAGTAAATTATTAGAAGCACATAATAAATGTAAGAAAAATAAAAGATATAAAAAACAAGTAATAGAATTTGAAATGAATTTAGAAAGAAATATAATAAGTCTAGGTAAAGAATTACTTGGTGGAGGGTATACATTTTCAAAATACTTTGAGTTTACAATATATGAGCCAAAAGAAAGAAAAATAAAGACATTAAACTATAAAGATAGGGTTGTTATCTGTTGGTATGTAGAAAACTTCTTAAAACCATATTATAAGCCCAATTTTATAGAAGATAGTTATGCGTGTTTAGAAGGAAAAGGAACACATAAAGCAGTTAAAAAAACAGTAAAATATTTAAGATGTGCAAGTAAGTGTTTTGAAACTGTATGGGTATTAAAATGTGATATAAAAAAATTCTTTTTTAATATAGATAGAAATATATTGTTTTTAATGCTTTCTAGGAAAATAAAAGATAAATATTTTTTGGAATTTAGTAAGAAAATAATATTTTACGATAAGGAAAAAGTAGGAATACCAATAGGAAATTATTCATCTCAATATTTTGCAAACATTTATATGACAACTTTTGATAAATTTATTAAAGAAAAATTAAAAATAAAATATTATATAAGATTTATGGATGACTTTGTATTATTATTTGAAAATAAAGAAAAAGCAAGAAGGGGGTTAGTAGAAATAAGAAAATATTTAGGTTCAGTTTTAAAATTAGAACTAAACTCAAAAACATCATATTTTAAAGAAAAACAAGGAATAAATTTCTTGGGTTATAGAATATGGAAAACACATTTATTAATTAGAAACCAAAGTAAGAAAAAGATAAAAAGAAAACTCAAAAACTTTCAAAAACTATATAAAGAAAATAAAATAGAATTAGAATATGTAACAGCATGTATAAATTCTTGGAAAGGTTATGCAAAATTTGGTAACAGTTATAATTTAATAAATAAAATATTAGATGAATTTGTATTAGTAAAATAGATGTTATTTTTTATAAAGTAAGGAAAAGAAAATTGCAACTTTTCTTTACTTTAGTTTAAGCATCTTTTTCAATATCAATTAACTCATCAATAGTACATTCTAAATACTTACAAAGGTCTTCTATATATTTAAAAGAAATGGAAGAAGTCTCACCACGAATAACACGATTTAAATTCCTAGTTGAAATGTTCATGTTTTGACATAACCAATATTTAGATCTGTTTTTCCTTTTCAATAATTTTTCAATATTAAAATGAACCATATTACTTACTCCTTGGTTAATATTATAAAATATATTGTTTAGATAGTTAAGATATTTGAAAATACCATGTTTTAAGTGTTTAACTTAAGTTAATAATAAAAATAAGTTAAAACATGTTCTAAATTATATAATACTAATCGTGTTAATTTTGTCGAATTTTGCGGTTATGAATTTAAATTAAAATACTTGAAAAAAACTAATAAAAATTATAAAATTAGTTATCATAAGAATAGGTGGTGTAAGAAATGAGAGTATTATTAACAGGAGCATCTTCAGGAATAGGAAAAGACATGGCAAAGATATTAAATAAAAAAGGATATGATTTAGTATTAGTAGCAAGAGATGAAGAAAAATTAAATAATGTAAAAAGAAAGTTAGAAGAAGAAAACATAGGAAATAAAATAGAAATAGTACCAATGGATTTATCTAAAGAACTTAATTGTAAAAAATTATGTGAGCAGGTAAAAGATATAGATGTATTAATAAACAATGCAGGCTTTGGAGACTGTGGGAATTTTACAAAAACAGATTTAGAAAAAGAAATAAAAATGATAAAAACAAATATAGTGGCATATCACATATTAATGAAAGAATATTTAAAACAAATGAAAGAAAAAAATAGTGGGAAAATATTAAATGTAGCATCAATAGCAGGATTTATGCCAGGACCATTAATGGCAACATATTATGCAACTAAAGCTTATGTAGTTAGATTATCAGAAGCAGTAAGAGAAGAATTAAAAAAAGAAAAATCAAAAGTACAAATAAGTATATTATGCCCAGGACCAGTTGCAACTAATTTTAATAAAGTAGCAAATGTGAAATTTAAAATAAGAGAAGCAAAAAGCTCTGATGTAGCAGAATATGCAATAAGAAAAATGGAAAAAGGAAAATTTTATATAGTACCAGGTTTAGATGTAAAACTAGCTAAAATAGGAGCAAAAATATTTCCTAATAAAATAGTTGCAAAAGTAACGTATATGGTACAAAAAAGAAAAATAGATGGAAAATAGAAATGTGAACATTTTGTGAATTTTAAAAAAATATAAAAAGAAGCATTGACATAACCAGTTTAAAATGATATTATGTTTATGCTTTAAATTTTTCTTCTAATACTTTTTTCAAATAAATTCCAAAAAATAAAAAAGAAAGAAGGTGATAAAATT
Organism: uncultured Clostridia bacterium; assembly: GCA_944387475.1. Lineage (GTDB taxonomy): Bacteria > Bacillota > Clostridia > TANB77 > CAG-508 > CAG-269. Next base: position 22,257 of record CALXFB010000007.1, on the reverse strand, counting down.
AGAAAAATATATATAATAATTATTTCAATATATTTTAGTATATATAGTATTTTTAATTTATCTAAATAAGATTAAATCAAACTAAAAATCAGAAATGAAAATTAAATAAGAATAAAAGTCAAGAAAAAGTACAATAAAAATACAACATTACTTTAAAATAAATATTGACTTTTATATCAAAAAGTATTAAAATGGAGGTGATATATTAGTGAAAGGTTTTACACATGAAGACTATTTAAAAATAGAACAAAACCCAAAAGCTAAAAAATTTTTAGAAGAAGAAAATAAATCTTATATGGAAACATATGAGAAAGTAAAATCTGAAGTAGATAAAAAACATGATGTAATATTTAAAAGAATTTTATCAAACAAAAAAGAAGTAGCTAAATTTATATATAAAAAATTCAAAATAAAAGTAGACCCAGAGGACTTAGAAGAATATACTCAAGAATTTATAAACAAAGGAGGAAGAAAACTATTAGCAGATGTAATATATAAAATAAAAGGAAGAAAGATATTCTTTTTAATAGAACATCAAACAAAAAATTATTATCATATGTCATTTAAAATATTAAACTATGAAGTAGAAATAATGAGGACATGTAGTGGAAGTAATAAAGAAGAAAAAGAAGCATTGGTACTTGCAGCAGTAATACATACAGGAGGAGATAAATGGACAGCACCAAGAACAATAAGAGAATTACAAGAAGATATATATGGTAAAGGAATAGACATGCCAGGAGATTTACAGACATTAGGAAATTATGCATTAGAAGATGTAAATGACTATTCAAAAGAAGATTTATTAAAAAGTGACAGTTTATTAGATAAAGGAATGTATTTAGAAAAAACAATGAATACAAAAGACTTTATAGACAGTATAATAAAAGTTTATGAAAGAATAGAAGAAGAAGACTATGAAATAATGAACGAAGCAATAAGAGTTGCATTATCTGGTAATATGTCTACAATGAAAATAGAACTGTTTATAGCAGTATTAAATGGAAAGGAGGAGAAAAGTATGCTAGCATTAAAAGAAAGAATAGATGCAGAATTTAGAGGACATAGAGAAAGAGGAAGACTAGAAGGAATAGCAGAAGGAAAAATAACTGGATTATTAAAGGGAGAAAGAGCTGGAAAAATAGAAGATGCTAAAAATATGTTAAAGAAAAATATAGATATTGACTTAATAGAAGAAATAACTGGCTTAAAAAGAGAACAATTTATGTAATTTTAGCATATTAGGTTTTGAAAGTTATTTGTAGATTAGCATTAAGATTTATATTTTATCTTTTAATTAGTTAAAATATAAATAAATGCTAGTCTATGAAGAGTTTATATTACCATAAGGATATTTTAATAAAAAAAGATATAAATTTTTATAAAAAGGTGGGATGAAAATGTTAGCAACGAAAATGATACTAGAAAAAGAGTTTAGAAATCGTATGGAACATTCATTTATATTAGGAATATCATTTGGATTAGATAAAGGAAGGGAAGAGGGAATAGTAAAAGGTATAGAACTTGGAAAATTAAGAGATGCTAAAAACATGTTAAAAGAAAACATTAGCCTGGATATAGTAGAAAAAGTAACAGGACTGAAAGAAGAAGAAATCGTAATTTGGCAAGGTTATTTAGGTTTTTTGTTAAGAAAAGATGAAAGGATAATGTTAGAAACATTAAAAGTAATGTTAGAAGAAAACTCTACATATAATATTATGGATCATGCAGAATTTCAAGGAATAGATCATGGAAAGAAAGTAGGAATGAAATATGGGAAAATAGAAGGAATGCTAGTAGCGAAAATAGAAGATGCTAAAAATATGCTAAAAGAAAATATTGATATAGACATAATAGAAAGAGTAACTGGCTTAAAAAGAGAACAATTTATGTAGTTCTTATATATAAAATTATTATGAAAATTGGAAAATCACCACAATTTTTAGATAAAATATTGCTTTTTTAAATGTTTTGTAATAGAATAAAATCATAAAATAACGTTAAAAACAAAAGAATAAATAAAATACAAAAAGATAAAAATAGAGGTGATAAAATGGAGCTAAAGACAAATTACCAATATACATATTTTTTACATCCATTTGTTATAAAAGAAGGAAAATATCAAAAATACATATTGAAAATGTTAAAAAACGAAGAATTTGAATTAAAAACATTTCAAAAAGAAAAAGACTTTAAAATGTATCAATATTTCTTACCTAAAACAAGAGATTTTTTATTTTCAAGTTTTAGTATGGGAAATAGTAAATTAAAAAAATTAAAAGATTTGGCAGATGAAACAAAAGCAGCGCTTTTAAGTAAATACCCGTGTAATATATTTGAATATAAAATAAATAAAGATATACAAGGGAAAGTAGACGAAGAAAAAGGAATATTTTTCACAATATCAAAAATAGAAATAGTATGTTTTGAAACAGGAATATGTTTTTTAGTAATAAAAACAAATGTAGAAGATGATAATAGTTTTTCAAACATACTAAATTTCAATTATAAATTTAGAGATATAAACTCAGGAGGAGCATCGCTAGAAAACTTTGATAATATTAGACTTCAAACAAATAGTTTTTCAAATGCAGAAACATTTAGAAATTTTGTAAAAAAAATAACAGGAGCAAATTTAGAAGCATTAAAATTAGATTTAGAAACAGAAAGGTTTTTAACATATTCATATATATGTGTAGACCAAGAAGCATGGAACAATGAAAATGATTTTGAAAAAATCTCACATCAATATATAAGATATGCAAAGGTTTTACCAGCAGATAATAGTAGAAAATTAGAAGAAGAAAAAATAACAACAATATCAAATTGGAAATTTGCAAAACTAGCAATTAATAAATTAGGAGTAATGTTATTTTCATCAAGTGCAGACATGAATAATTATACAATATTACCAGATGAATTTGAAAATCAATTTTTATATACATATATAATAAACTTATATAAAAAGATATATTTAAAGAAAATAGAATTACAGCTAAAAGATCCAAAACAAGTAAAAAAAGCAAGGAAAAGATTTATAGACTTTACAAAAAACTTATGGATTAGAGAATTAACAGATGATGAAACAGGAACAATGCTTAATCATAAAATAGCAGAAACATTGGAATTAGAGAAATTATATGCACAAGTAAAAAATAAATATGATATATTATATAAGGATTTAAATATAGAAAAAAATAGAACATCAACAATTATAATAGCAGTAGTACTTGGAGCATCACTAATATTTAATATACTAAATTTTGTTATATTGATGAGACAATAAGGAATTAGAGACTTTTTGTCTCATTTTCTAAGAGGTGAATAGAATGAGAGTAAGTTGTGGAACAGATATAATTGAAATAGAAAGAATAAAAGAAAGTATTGAAAAATCAGGAGACAGTTTCTTAAATAGAGTTTTTACTAAAAAAGAGATAGAATATTGTGAAAGTAAGAAAAAACAAAAATATCAACATTATGCAGCAAGATTTGCAGCAAAAGAAGCAGCATTTAAAGCACTGTCATGGAAATTAAATGATAAATATTCTGTATCGTGGAAAGATTTTGAACTTGTAAACAATAAGCAAGGAAGACCAGAATTAAATATAATTGGAATTAATTTAGATGATGTAGAAAATATAGATGTAAGTATTTCTCATTGTAAAGAATATGCTATAGCAAATGTCACTGTATTAGAGGAAATATAGAAAGGAATTATTATGAGATTTTTTGATAATCACGCACATTTAGATGATGAAAAATTTGATGTAGATAGAAAAGAAATAATAAACAGTATAGAAAAAGAAGATATAGGCTTTATATCAGCAGGATATAATTTAGAAAGCTCAAAAAAAGCAATTGAATTGTCTAAAAAATATAATTTTATATATGCAACATGTGGGATTTCACCCAATGATATTCCACAAAATGAAGATGAATTGTGGAAAAATCTAAATGAAATTGAAAAATTAGCTAAGGAAAATAAAAAAGTATTAGCAATTGGAGAAATAGGTTTAGATTATTATTGGGAAAAAAACGAAAGAATGAAAGAAATGCAGAAAAAAGCATTTATAGAACAAATAAATATGGCAAATAGATTAAATCTTCCAATAGTTATACATACAAGAGAAGCAGTAATGGATACATTAAAAATTTTAAAAGAAAATAGTGCAAACAATAAAGGAGTATTTCACTGTTGCCCATTAAATAGAGAACTTGTAAAAGAAGGTTTAAAACTTGGATTTTATATATCATTTGCAGGACCTGTGACATTTAAAAATTCTAAAAATGCAGATGAAATAATAAATATGGTTCCTATCGATAAAATACTAATAGAAACAGATAGCCCATATTTGTCACCAGAACCATTAAGGGGAAAAAGAAATGATCCAAGAAATGTAAAATATATAGCAGAAAAAATATCAAAAGTAAAAGGTATTTCAAAAGAAGAAATTGGAAAAATTACATATGAAAATGCTAAAAAAGTGTATAAAATAATTTAAATTTATACACTTTTTAATATATTATATTAAAACATTAAATTAAATTATTGTAGAAAATTCATATATTTTTCTAAATTATCATAATAATTAATAAAGTATTATTATAAAAAATTAATTAAATAAAAAAGGAAAAAAGGAAAAAGTAAAAGAAAAAAGTAAAAATTGACGAAATTAAGGATTTATGATATTATAATTGCATAAAAGTAAAGAAGGGAGATGTATATTATGTACGGAACAAGATCAGTTATTAACATGTCAAGTGCTGTAGGAAGTACTGTATGGGTAATCTTATCATTAATACTTGCAATAGTAGGAGGAATAGTTGTATATTTCTTATTTTTGAGCAAGAAGAATGAAGGAAAATTTAAAGGATTTTTAGGATGGTTATATGATTTCTTATCATTTAAGAAAATGTTTTTAGAGGCATTACTAAAAGTTACATATCTAGTACTTGCAATTTATATAACATTATCATCTTTTGCTTTAATTGGAGAAAATTTCTTAGGATTCTTATTAACACTTGTACTTGGAAATGTAGCTGTAAGAGTTATTTATGAATTTTCTTTAATATTATTGGTAATTTGTAGAAATACTACTGAAATTGCTAAAAATACATCAAAAAAAATAGAAGATAAAAAAGAATAGGGACGTTTCCTTTACCGACATTTATGTCGCTATTGGGGACACATCTTTGATGTATATTTTCTAAAAAGTGATTTATGAAAATATCATTCAAAACAAATTATAAAGAAAAAATAAATTTAAAGACAGAGCTTTCCTGACCATTTTTGATAAATACATATCTAAAAGTGGTCGGGAAGGCTTGATTTATTTCTAAAATTAATTTGATGGTGATTTAATAAATTTAGAAATGCCTTTTACAGTTGACTTCAAATATGAAGTCAAACAGAAGCAAAATAGAAGGTTATTCTAAATTAGATATTTATGCTTGTAGATTATATATTAAAGTGTTAACAGACGAAGGAATAAAAGATAACTATAATGCAACAGTTACATATCATAATATGTTAATACAGAATGAAAAATAAAAAGTCACAAAATGGTGACTTTTTAAAGATGTGTCCCCAATAGCGACATAAATGTCGGTAAAGGAAACGTCCCTATTTCAAATTTCTTAAGTTTTCTATTCTGTCTTGTGTGCTTGGGTGTGTTGACCATATACTTGTTGTTTTCTTTTTACCTTCTTTTGTGTCTTTTCTAAATGGGTTTACTATATACATATTAGCTGTTGCACTATTTGCAGTTTTTAGTTGATTAGGGTCACTGTCTAATTTTTCTAATGCTGATATTAACCCATCAGGGTTTCTGGTAAGTTCTGCAGCGGTGCTATCTGCTAAAAATTCTCTTTTTCTTGATAGAGCTAGTTGCATTAATGAGCCGAATATAGGAGATATTATTAAAAATATTAAACCTATAATCATTAAAATACCATTTGCTCTACTATCACTATCATTATCCCTATCTAAACCACCCCAGAATAGAGCTCTTGAAAACATATCAGCAAGCATTACAATAAAACCAACCATAACAGAAACAATACAACTAAGGCGTATATCATAATTTTTAATATGGCTTACTTCATGAGCAATAACACCTTCTAATTCGTAATAATCTAACTTTTCTAAGAGCCCAGTTGTAACGCAAATAACAGCATTTTGAGGATTTCTTCCTGTTGCGAATGCATTAGGTTGAGGGTCGTCTACTACATATAATCGAGGTTTACAAGGAAGATCTGCTACTATCATTAAAGAGTCTAAAATATTTACTAATTTCTGGTCTTCCTCTTTAGTTGCAGGTCTTGCCCTATTTACTGATAAAACTATTTTATCACTATAATAATAAGAACCCCATGCAGATGCTATTGAAAATATTAAAGCAATAACAACAGATAGAGTGCCTAAATTTAATGCATTACAAATATAATAAACAATTAGAGTTATTACTACAATAAAAATACCTATTATTATACCTGATTCTATTTTATTTTTTCTTATATTTTGAAACATATTATACTCCTTCTTTATTAAAAAGGATTGGAATGAATATCCAATCCAATATTGTTTTTATAATTTTTAAATACCTTTTAATACATTATAGTATTTAAAAAAATATTTTCATTTTCCATTATTGGTTATTTCCAAAGTCTACTTTAACATTTTTTCTTGCTTCTTCACTTTCAGTATTAAATAAATCACGAGCTTTAAAATGGAACATACCAGCTATAATATTAGAAGGGAATACTTCTAACTTTGTATTATAAATTGTTACAGAATCATTATAAAATTGTCTTGCAAAAGATATTTTGTTTTCTGTATTTCTTAATTCTTCAGATAATTCAGAAAAGTTTTGATTTGCTTTTAAATCTGGATAACCTTCAGAAATTGCCATTATTGTTTTTAAAGTGTCTGATAATTCATTATCAAGTTTAGCTTTTTCAGGTACACTTTCAGCATTTGCCCATGAACTTCTAAGCTCAGCTATTTTTTCAAATGTCTGATTTTCATGAGTCATATATCCTTTTACAGTTTCAACAAAATTAGGTATTAAATCAAATCTTCTTTGAAGTTGTACATCTATTTGACTCCATGCATTATCAACTTTAATTCTTGCTTTTACTAATCCATTATATAATGCAATAACAGCTACAATTATAATAACTAAAACTGCTAAAATTATTAAACTAACCATTTTTTATTATTCCTCCTATTCTTATAATATACAAATATAATACCATATTATTCATACTTATACAATAAAATTATGGTAAAATTGTGAAATATTTATGGAAAATTTAGGAATAATTTTTAAAATTTTTGAATAAAATAATATTATATATACTTAATACTCCATTTTAAAGGAAAAGGACAAATTGTATAAAAATAACTTTTTTCCAAAACTCTTGTGAGAGTAAGAACGGACAAAATTTGACAAAAATGGAAAAATAGAGTATAATTAAATTGTTGCCAAAAGGAGGAATTAAATTGATGAAAAAAGAAGAAAACGCTTCGATTTCTATCATGAAAATCATCTGCGTAACAATTATTCTTATTTTATTATCAGGAATAGGAGTAATGGCAGTTAATACAGACTTAAAGGATGTAAAAATTATTCTTCAAAATGGATACGAAATGACAGCTTTAACAGGAAAAGCTACAGTTTCAGAAATACTTGCAGAAAATAATATTGTATTAGATGACAATCAAAAAACAATACCTGACTTAAATGAAGAAATATCTTCAGGTCAAAGTATTAAAATTACTGATAAATCATATAATGAAGTTCAAATAGCTAAGATTTCAGAAGAAGGTGTAGAAACATCTTTAAATCAGATATTAGAAAATTATGCACCTATTACTGAAAAAATAGTTGTTGAACAAGTTACAATACCATATGAAACTGTTACAAAAAACAGTGAAACAACAGGAGATACAACAAGCAGAGTTTTACAACAAGGAAAAGATGGTTTAAAAGAAGTAACATATAAAGTAAAATACCAAAATGATGTAGAAATAGAAAAAACAGTTATTTCAGAAAAGGTAATAACAGAACCAGTTGATAAAATCGTTCAAGTTCAAAAGAAGGCAACTTCAAGAGGTTCTACATTACCAAGAACAACAGCATCTACAAGTGGAGGAACAACTTATAAAATAACAGCATATTGTCCATGCGCTAAATGTTGTGGAAAAACAAATGGAATGACTGCATCAGGTACAAAAGCAACAGCAGGAAGAACAGTTGCAGCATCTTCAAAATTTGCTTTTGGTACTAAATTAAATATTGGTGGACATATTTATACAGTAGAAGATAGAGGCGGAGCAATAAACGGTAACAAAATAGATATTTTTGTTAATACACACTCTGAAGCTTTACAATGGGGAGTTAGATACCTAACTGTTTCAGTAGTGCAATAATTTAATATGAAATAAGAAATGGAGTAGTTTTAATACTGCTCTATTTTATTTTTATAAACAAATTTTATACAAATTTAATTTTATATTTTAAATTTGTATAAAAAATATTGAAAAAAACTCATACAAATGCTATAATTATATTAAGGAGATGATATGTATGTCATATATAAAAAGAGGTATAGAAAGAATTATTAAGGATATAGAAAAAACTTTTCCTGTTATTATGCTTATAGGTCCAAGGCAAGTTGGAAAAACGACCATATTAAAACAGATAACCAAAAATAAGAAAATAAATTATGTAACATTAGATGATTTGAATATAAGAGCATTAGCAACAGAGGATCCGGAGTTATTTTTGAGAACATATGAGCCACCACTGATTATAGATGAATTTCAATATGCACCCAATATCTTATCATATATAAAAATAATAATTGATAATAAAAGGGAAGAAAAAGTAAATGGAGAGAATAATAATATAAATGGACTTTTTTACTTAACAGGTTCACAATCGTTTAAAATAATGGAGCAAACAACAGAATCTTTAGCTGGAAGAGTTCGGAATACTCGACTTATATTCTCTAAGTAATAGAGAATTAAATAATTTAGAAGAAGATATTTTCTTACCAGATTTAGATATTTTGAAAAAAAGAGAAAAAACAGAGTTATTAACAACAAATAGTTTATTTGAAAAAATATTAAATGGTGGGTATCCAGAAATTTATGTAACAAAAGATATTGATAGAGAAAAATTTTTTGAAAGCTATATAAGAACTTATATAGAAAGAGATGTTAGACAATTAATAAATGTACAAGATGAAATTAAATTCTATAAATTTATAGGGAATGTAGCTGCAAGAACAGGGCAAGAACTAAATATAACAGATATTTGTAAAGATATAGGCATAACAAATACTACTGGAGAAAAATGGTTATCCATTTTAGTTAATGTTGGGCTAGTATTTCTACTTCAGCCCTACTCAAATAATGTGGTGTCAAGAGTTGTAAAAAGACCAAAAATATATTTTACAGATACAGGGCTTAGCTGTTATTTATCAGGATATTTAGACAGTATAACATTAGAAAAAAGTGCATATAGTGGTGCAATTTTTGAAACATATGTTGTTAATCAAATATTAAAATCATTTGCAAATAACGGTAAAGATGCAAGAAAATATTTATATTATTATAGGGATAATAATGGAAAAGAAATAGATTTATTAATTATATATAATAATACAGTATATCCAATAGAAATTAAAAAAAGTGCAAATCCAAAAATGGATTCTATAAAAAATTTTGATATAGTAAAAAAATTCGGTATGAATGTTGGAAATGGAGGAATTATATGTATGAAAGAAAATATTTTTCCAATAGATAGAAATAATAATTATATTCCAATTGAATATTTGTAAAAAAATTACAAATTTATCTTGACAGTCAAAGTAAAATTATGGTAAACTAAAAATGTATTAGGAGTGTACCTAGGAAATTCCAAGCGGTACAGAGTAACAAAAAGTTACTTACACTAGAAAAGTAAGCAAAACCTTACTTCGAGGAGTCTTAAAACAAGATTTTTTGAAGTGAGGTTTTTTGAATTTAAGGGGGGGATTTAATTGAGTAAAGTAGAAGAAATTTTAGAAAATTATTACAATCAAGGAAAGGAAAAAGATAGACTAATTAAAGATAAAGTACATATGGTAGAGTTTTTAACAACAACAAGGTATATAGACAAATATTTAAAAAAAGAGGATAGAATTTTAGATATAGGAGCAGGAACAGGTATATATTCGCTTTATTATGCTAAAAAAGGGTATAAAATAGATGCAATAGAATTAACAAATTCAAATATAGAAGAATTTAAGAAAAATATCAAAAAGGAAATGGATATTAAGCTAAATAAAGGAAATGCTTTAGATTTAAGTAGGTATAAAGATAATACATTTGATATAACTCTATTACTTCGGACCGATATATCATTTATTTAGTATAGAAGAAAAGAAAAAAGCAATTGAAGAAGCAATAAGAGTTACAAAAAAACAAGGAAAGATATTTATTGCATATATTACAAATGAAGCTGTAATAATTACATATGGTTTAAAAAAAGGGAATATGCTTAAACTAAAGGAGGTTCGCGATGAAAATTACAAAATAAAAGAAATACCAGAAGAAATATTTTCAGTAAATTATGTGAAAGAATTTAATAAAATTATGAATTGTTTTCCTGTTAAAGTTTTAAATGAAGTAGCAGTAGAAGGTTTGTCGGAATATTTAATGGAATATATAAATGAACTAACAGAAGAAGAATATAAAATATGGCTAGATTATCATTTCAAGAATTGTGAAAGAAAAGATTTAATAGGTTATAGCAGTCATGTTATGTGTATATGTCAAAAAAATAGATAAGGGGGAGTTTATATGCCAAAATTAGTATTAATAACAGGCCCACAAGCAGTTGGTAAGATGACAGTTGGGCAAGAACTTACAAAAATAACAAATTTAAAATTATTCCATAACCATATGTCAATTGACTTAGTATCAAACTTTTTTAGTTATGGTACAGAGATAGGTAGAAATTTAGTTACAAAAATTAGGATGGAAATATTAGAGGCAGTGGCTAAAAGTGATTTAGAAGGGATAATTTTTACAGTGGTAATGGCATATGATTGCAAAGAAGATGTAGAACAAATGGAGCAGATGAAAAACTTATTTAAAAAAAATAATGGAGAAGTTTATTATATAGAACTTCAAGCACCATTAGAAATAAGAAAGAAAAGAAATAAAACAGAAAACAGGAAAAAACATAAACCATCTAAAAGAGATGAAGAATTTAGTGAATGGTTACTACTAAGGTCTGACAATACCATTAGAACAGAGTCGAAAGAAGGAGAAGTTACAGAAAAAAACTATCTAAAAATAGATAATACAAATATATCAGCAAAAGATGTAGCAAAAATGATTAAAGAAAAATTTAATTTATAAGGTTGTGATGATTATGATTAGATATTATGAAAAAGAAGATATAGAGCAAATAGCAAAAATAATTGATGAAGATTGGAAAATAGCATACAAAGGAATAGTTGATATAGATTATTTAAAAAATCTAAATTATAAAGATAGAGAAAAAAGGATAAAAGAAAAATATAAAAAAGAAAAATCAATTGTGTATATAGAAGATAATATTATAAAAGGTTATTGTAGGTTCGGAAAAAATAAAGATGGAGAAAATATAGGAGAAATAATTGCTTTATATGTTAAAAATGAATTCAGAAGATGTGGAATAGGTGAAAAATTAGTAGAAAAAGCAAAAGAGATATTAAAAGAAAGAGGATATAAAGACATGATTATCTGGTGCTTAAAAGAAAATAGAACAGGAAGAAATTTTTACGAAAAACAAGGTGGTGTTTTAAATAAAGAAAGAAAATTTAAAATAGGTGATAAAGATTATGATGAAGTAAGTTATAAATATAAATTATAGGAGATGATAAAATTGGAAATTAGAAATGTGAAAAAAGAAGATGAAAAAGAGGTAATAAAAATATTACTTGATATGCAAAAATTACATATAAAGGGAAGAAAAGATATTTTTAAAAAAGAAAATTTTATAATAGCAAAAGAAGAGTTTTTAAATATTTTAAATAGTAATGAAAAAGAAATGATTGTAGCAATAGACAAAAATGACAAAGTAAGGGGTTTATCCTATTAGTTCTATTAAAAATATAAAAAATCATATAAATCTTAAAAATAGTAAAATTCTTATTGTAGAAAAAATAGGAGTAGATAAAAATTTTAGAAGAAATGGATATGGAAGAATTTTAATTAGTGAAATAAAGAAAAAAGCCAAAAAAGAAAATTGTAATAGGATAGAACTTACTTGTTGGAATTTTAATAAAAATGCAATTAAATTTTATGAAAAAATGGGTATGAAAGTTCAAAAATTAACAATGGAAATGAAAGTATAAGGAGGAATTGATATGTATTTTAAAAAATTAGTAGGAGAAAATATATACTTATCACCAATTAGTGTAGAAGATGTGGAAAACTATACAAATTGGCTAAATGATTTTGAAACAACTGATTATATTGCTCAAAGTACAAAAATATATAGTATTGAAAAAGAAAAGAAATTTTTAGAAAAATTTACAGAAGAAAATAATGATGTAAATTTAGGAATTGTAACTTTAAAAGAAGATAAATTAATAGGAAATTGTGGACTAAAAAATGTAGATTATATAAATAGAACAGCAACGCTTGGAATATTTATAGGAGACAAGGAAGAAAGAAATAAAGGATATGGAAAAGAGACTATAAAATTATTATTAGATTTTGGTTTTAATTATTTAAATTTAAATGAAATAAATTTAGATGTAATGGAATTTAATAAAAGAGCAATAAAATGTTACGAAAAAGTAGGTTTTAAAGAATATGGTAGGAGAAGAAAATGTGTATATTTAAATGGTAACTACTATGATAAAATAAGTATGGATATTCTAAAATCTGAATTTAAAGAAAGTTTTATTAAAAATAAAAATATATAAAAGTCGGAAAACTCCGACTTTTATAAAATTTTCCAATGACCATTTTTATTAGCACCAACACGCTCAATATATTTTTTATCTTTTAGAGAACGAATAATTTTATTAATATAAGGCTCGCTATAATTTGTTATACGTATCAAGTCCCCAGTTGTATAATTATTTTTATCTTTTAATAAAGATAAAACAGTAATTTCGGAATTATTTAGGTCATCATAGTTATTTTTTGTATAAGCACTTTCTAATAATTTCTTATTTAATGGTATTGATACAATAATAGTATGTTCACTAATATAGAAGGCTTCTTTTCCATAGTTCTTAAGAATTAGAGGAATACCATGACCTGTTTGGTCAATATAATTTAAATCTGAAAAGATTTTTAAAAGTTTTTTATTAACAGGTTTTGAAACACCTGCAAAGAAATCTTCTTTTGATAATGCTGAAGGTAAACCTCCATTTGATACAATTTCAATTCTATCATCATAAATATATACAGCAGGTGGAATTTCTTCAGACCATTTTGTGTGAACACAAGCATTAAGCCATGCTTCTTTAAAAGAATTGAAATCAAAGTAATCTTCTTCTATTCTTTGCAAGCCACCAACTTTTACTTTAGTTTCATTTATACTTTCCATATATTCCAAAACATTATTAACAGAAAGTAATAAACATTTTCCGCCATATTCGGTTCTCTTAAGCATTACAGATTTATCTTTTCCTGCAAAAGTAACAACTTTTATAGAAATGTCGTTTTTATCTGCTAACAATTCAGCCATATAATTATATTTGTTATCATTTGTAAATAAACCTAAATTTTCCTCAAATTTATCGTTATTTATTTTTATATCATTTAATAAATATAATTCTTTTAATTTTTTAAAAGTTAAATTTTGATTAGAAGAGACTTTGTTTATTATATAATCAGGCTCACCTTCTCTATTTATTAATGATTTTAACATCTCAGGTGAAAGACTTCTATCTTCATCAAATGATCTACTATAATATTTACCAAAAGCAGAATAAGGAACATTATTTCCTTTGGCATATACTTTAATAATAGTTTTATCATCAATTAATTCTAAGGATATACTAGGGATAATTTGAGGTTTAATTCCTTCTGCGATTTTTCTTGATATATCTCTTAAAGTGTTTTCGTTTAAATCTTTTTGACCTACTACATCTCCATTGTTTTTTACACCAAAATATACAGTTCCTTCATTATGTTTGTTAAGCATAGCAGAAAGTGATATTATACCTTCTGTTAATTCACTTGTACTCTTTTTAAATTCTAATATTTCAGATTCTATTCCTAAATTCATAATTTCCATCTCCATTTATTCTATAATTTATCCTATACTTATTCTATACTTTATTCTATACTTTGTCAAGTAAAAATAAAAAGCTAAAAAATTAGCTTTATTAATACCAGTAAGAAAGTTTTAGAAAAGAATTAATTAATTTTAATTGTTCTTCTAAGTCTTCTTTCTTTGAAATATTATAATTTTTTTTATCAATATCACGGGCTTCTAAAGTCCACAAAAATGCTTTAAAACGTGGATATTTTTTTATGTTTTGATACATAAAATAAAGTAAACAAGAAGCCTTTTTATATAAAGTAGTATTTTTTTCTTTTTCTCTATTATATTTATCTATATTAGTTAAAAGTCCAATAGGTTCTGACATTTTTTTTCTATAACAATCTCCATCTATAGTTTTTAAAAAATTATTATAACTTTCACAAAAAATTCTATACATTATATTTCTCCCTAAAAATTTTTAATTTGCGAATAAATTCTTTTTTCTTACTTTCAAATAAATCATTTCTTTTTAGTACTTCATCAATTATTTTGTTTAATAATTGTTTATTACATTTTGGAATTATTTCGTCTAAATCGTCAATATCTTTTGGCTCTAGTCTAATTATTTTACTTATAGCAACATCTTCTTTAGAAAGGATATATATATTTAAAAAATCAAATTCATCTAATTTTAAAGCTCTTTCTTTATAATTTGGAGAAAGTATTGTACTTTGATAATCTAACATATCATAGTCTCTAAGAAGTAAAAATACTTTTCCATATTTTGCTGGATAACCTAAATCCACAAAATCAACAT
The DNA here is from genome assembly GCA_944387475.1 of uncultured Clostridia bacterium. GTDB lineage: Bacteria > Bacillota > Clostridia > TANB77 > CAG-508 > CAG-269. Next base: position 7,173 of record CALXFB010000007.1, on the reverse strand, counting down.
CTAAAGTTGCTCTTGAAGTATATTCACCAAGTATACAAGCACTACCGCCTAAAATATAAATATCAAACGGTTCTAATTTAAAAAATTTCGTTATATCCTGGACTTCATGCAAAATACTAATTAAATTATCTTTTACCATTATTAATCACCTATATGTATTTTACTATTTTTTTCTAAAATTATCAAATATTTAATAAAATTTATTGACAAATACGAACAAAAATTCTATAATAAAGTTGGTGATAATATGGAAAAACAAATATTACACGTAGATGTTAATAATGCTTTTTTAAGTTGGACAGCAGTAGAAATGCTTAAAAATGGAGCAAGTGTTGATATAAGAGAAATACCTGCAATAATAGGTGGAGATGAAACAAAAAGGTCAGGAATAGTTTTAGCAAAAAGTAATAAAGCAAAAGAGTGCGGAATAAGAACAGCAGACACAATATACCAAGCAAAACTAAAATGCCCAGGAATAAAAATATTTCCATCAAATTTTAGTATTTATAGAAAATATTCAGATAGTCTATTTAAACTGCTTTCAGAATACACAGATAAAATAGAAAGATTTAGTATAGATGAGTGTTTTTTAGATATGACAGAATATTTAATGAAAGATACTTTGCTAAATAAAGCATATGAAATAAATAGAAGAGTAAAAGAAGAATTAGGTTTTACTGTAAATGTAGGAGTTGCACACAATAAGTTACTTGCAAAAATGGCATCTGACTTTACAAAACCAGATAGAGTACATACTTTATTTGAAGATGAAATAGAAAAGAAAATGTGGTCTCTTCCTATATCTGAATTATTTATGCTTGGTAAAAAAACAGTTCCAAAATTACTAAATATGCAAATTAGAACAATTGGAGATTTAGCAAAAGCAAATAAAGAAATGCTTCATAAAAAATTCGGAAAACACGGAATTATGATGTGGGAATATGCAAATGGAATAGATAATTCAGAAGTTCATTTTGAAAAGGAAAAACCAAAAGGAGTAGGAAATTCAATTACACTTCCAGAGAATATAACAGAATTAGAAAAGTTAGAAGAAATAGTTTTAGCACTATCAGAACAAGTGTCTTTTAGATTAAGAAAATATGATTTGCTTGCAAAAACAGTAAATGTACAATTAAGAACAAAAGATTTTGAAGACACATCACACCAAAAAAAATTACCAGAGCCAACATCATCAACAAAAGAAATATCAAAAATAGCAAAAGAATTATTAAATGAAATGTTTCATAAACCAATGGCGATTAGATTAGTTGGTGTAAGAGTAGATAATTTAATAGAAAAAGAAAATATGCAAATATCTTTATTTGAAAATAAAAACAATGAAAAACAAGAAAAATTAGATAAAGTAATAGATAACTTGAAAAATAAATATGGATATAATAAAATAACAAGAGCAGGGAAAATGAATGCAGGAGATTATTTAAAATTAAAAGATATTAAAAAATAGAGGTTAATTATGATAAAAATACAATATGAAGGAAAAGAAATACCTTATACATTGCAAAGGTCTAAGATTAAAAACTTATATATTTATATAAAAAATGGAGAAGTAATAATAAAAGCACCACTTAAATTTTCAAATGAGGAAATCCAAGAATTTGTAAATAAAAAGTCTAAATGGATATATAATAGTTTAAATAAAAATTGTGAAAGATTAAAAAAAGAAAAAGAAGAAAAAATTGAAAAAGAGGATGTAGATAGATTAGTAAAAATAGTTAAAGAAAATATAGATAAATATAGCAAAATTTTAAATGTTAGTCCAAAAAAAGTAAGAATAAAAGAGTTAAAATATGCATGGGGAAGCTGTTCTACTAATAAAAACATATCAATCAACTTAAAACTTGCAACTAAAGATGAAAATGCAATTAAATATGTTGTTTTACACGAAATGTGTCATCTAATATATATGAACCATTCTAAAAGTTTCTGGAAGTTAGTAGAAAAAAATATGCCTGAATATAAAGAATATAAAAAATTGCTTGCTTAAAACATAGAATTAAATTATAATAAAGAAAAGTTTTATACAAGGAGTTATTGTAATGTGGAAGAGAAAAGAGCTAAAAGAAAAAGCAAAACAAGTTGTAAAAATAAATTATTGGACAGCTATAATTGTATGTTTCTTGCTTGCTTTATTTACTAGTGAATTCGGAACATCAATAATTTTAATCTGGCAAGGAGAGGATAGTATAGATCCCAATTATGTTTTAAAACAAGAAAATATTATTGGTGACAATAAACAAGCAGAAGAAAGACTAAATGAAGTTGAAGAGCAAGAACAAAAAATAGAAGAAAAGAAATCTGAATTTAATAATTTTCAGCTTGGAATAATAGAAACAATAAAGGCAAATGTAAATAATTTAATAAAGTCAGAAAAATATGTATTTAGATTTTGGGATGCAATCGAATCATTCGGAATTAAAGAAACAGGCTTAGGAATTGCACTTATAATTCTTGCAATTGTAGCAATAATATATATTATTCTAATTGCAGAAGCATTAAGAGTAGCTGGTAGAAAATATTTCTTAGAAGCACGAAATACTGAAAATACTAAAATAGGAGTAATGGGAGAAATATTTAAAAAAGGCAATTGGAAAAACGTTGCAATAACTATGCTTTTAAAAAATATTTATAATTTATTATGGTATTTTACAATTGTAGGGGGATTTATAAAATCTTATGAATATAGAATGATACCATATATTTTAGCAGATAATCCTAAAGTAAATAGAAAAGAGGCATTTGAGTTATCAAAAAAAATGATGAAAGGTAACAAATGGAAAACTTTTGTATTAGATTTATCATTTTTGTTATGGAATATATTATCATTTTTTACTTTTGGAATATTAAATATTTTATATGTAAATCCTTATAGAGCAGCAACTGTTACAGAATTGTACATAACTTTAAAAGAAACTGCTAGTGAAGATAAATCAGAAAAATGATAAAAAGAAAGTAGTAGTAATGTAGAAATTACTACTATTTTGGACTAAATATAGATTATAGGAATAATAAATAATAAAGAAGAATAAATATATAACTAATTATATTATAACATTTTTAAAATGAAAAATCCCTCGAAACTTGTAGAAACTTGCGGTGAAAAGTGCTTGAAATATATGCTAAAAAATAGTATTATAAAGAAGTGCGAAAACGAAAGAGGAGGAATAAATTATGAATATTTTTTTTGGAGGTACTTTTATAAGAAAAGAGGAATTAAAAGAAGCGGGTATTGATTATCCTATAAAATTGGAGTATTATAAAATTATTAATGAAAATGAACTTACAAAAAAAGATAAATCAAAATATGGAATCAAAGTTGTAAAAACAGAATATATAGAAAATAATATAAAAACAGAAGATAAAACAATAAAGTATTTATGTAGTAGTGAACAAAAAATAGATGAAATATTAAACATATTAAAAAATAATGAAGTTACACCTATTGCAATAAAAGATGTTATTTCAGATATTTCAAAAAGTTCACTTTCAATTTAGTAAATTTTAATTAAAATACTTGCAAAATATTTAAATTTAGTCTAAAATAACATGTGAAGTAAAAGGGAAATAAATAAGGAGGCATATATGGCTGATAAATTAATAATAGTGGAATCACCAGCTAAAGCCAATACTATAAAGAAGTTTTTAGGTGGAAGTACAAAAGTACTTGCATCTATGGGGCATATAAGGGATTTACCTAAATCTAAATTAGGTGTTGATATTGAACATGATTTTGAACCTGAATATATAAATATTAGAGGAAAGGGAGATTTGATTAAATCTTTAAAAAAGGAAGCTTCTAAAGCAAAAAAAATATATCTTGCAACTGACCCTGACCGTGAAGGAGAAGCTATAGCATGGCATTTAGCTTATATTTTAAATGATGATAAGGATAAAATAGTAAGAGTAACTTTTAATGAAATAACAAAAGGTGCAGTAAAGAAAGCAATTCAAGAGCCAAGAGCTATTGATATAAATTTAGTAGATGCACAACAAGCAAGAAGGGTTTTAGATAGAATTGTTGGTTATAAAATAAGCCCACTTTTATGGAAAAAAGTAAGAAGAGGATTGTCAGCAGGACGTGTACAATCTGTAGCTGTAAAATTAATAGTAGATAGAGAAGAAGAAATTGAGAAATTTATACCAGAAGAATACTGGAATATTTTTGTTGATTTAGAAGATGAAAAATCTAAAAAACAATTTGAAGCAAAATTTTATGGAAAAGATGGTAAAAAACAAGAAATTCATGCTAAAGAAGAAGCAGATGAAGTTTTAAAAGATATAAAAAATGCAAAATATATTGTAAAAGAAGTAAAAAAAGGTGAGAAAAAAAGAAATGCCGCACCACCATTTACAACAAGTACAATGCAACAAGAGGCTTCAAGAAAATTAGGTTTTACATTAAAGAAAACTATGTCAATTGCACAAATGTTATATGAAGGAATTAAAATTGAAGATAGAGGAACAGTAGGTTTAATTACATATATGAGAACAGACTCAACAAGAATTTCAGAAGAAGCAAGAAAATCTGCTAAAGAACATATTGTAGCTACTTATGGAGAAGAGTATTATGAGAATAGATATTATAAAACAAATAAAGATTCACAAGATGCACACGAAGCCATAAGACCTACATATGCAGATTTAGAGCCAGATAGTATTAAATCTTCTTTAACAAATGACCAATATAAATTATATAAATTAATTTATAATAGATTTATGGCAAGTCAAATGGCTTCTGCAATTTATAATACTATGTCTGTTACAATAGATGCTAATAATTATACATTTAAGGCAAATGGTCAAAACTTAAAATTTAAAGGGTTTATGACTTTATATGTAGAAGGAGAAGATAATAAAGAAGAGGAAAAGGGAATTCTTCCAGAATTAGAAGAAAATCAAGAAGTAAAGAAAATAAAAATAAATCCTAAACAAAGCTTTACAGAACCACCACCAAGATATACAGAAGCAAGTTTAGTAAAAGCTTTAGAAGAAAAGGGAATAGGTAGACCTAGTACATATTCACCAACAATTACAACTATTTTGGAAAGACATTATATTGAAAAGGAACAAAAACAATTAATTCCAACTGAACTTGGTAAAGTTGTTAATAAACTTTTAATTGATAATTTTACAGATGTAATTAATGTAGAATTCACTGCTAAAATAGAAAATGAATTTGACGAGATTGCAGAAGGGAAAGAACAATGGAAAAAGATGATTAGAGAATTCTATGGACCTTTTGAAAAGGAATTAGAAAAAGTTGAAAAAGATTTAGAACATGTTGAGTTAAAAGAAGAAGTTTCAGATATAGCTTGTGAGAAATGCGGAAGAATGATGGTTTATAAATATGGTAGATATGGAAAGTTCTTAGCTTGTCCAGGTTACCCTGAATGTAAAAATACAAAACCGATAGTAGAAACTATTGATGTTCCTTGCCCAAGTTGTGGTGGAAAGGTAATAGTTAAGAAATCTAAAAAAGGTAGAAAATTTTATATATGTGAAAATAATCCTAAATCTTGCAAGTATATTTCATGGAATAAGCCTAAACCAGGAGAAAAATGGGATGAGAGCAAATTACAAGAGGGAAAAAAGGAAGAAAAAAATACACCATAGTACTTGACATTATGGTGTATTTTTGGTATCATTTTATAAGTCTTTGCATAATATATAAAAAGAAAAGATGCAGGTATAGTTTAATGGTAAAATAAAACCTTGCCAAGGTTTAGTTGCGGGTTCGATTCCCACTACCTGCTCCAATGTGGCGACATAGCCAAGGGGCTAAGGCACGAGTCTGCAAAACTCTGATCCCCGGTTCGAATCCGGGTGTCGCCTCCACAAAAAATCAGGAGAAATATTTTAAACATCTCTGATTTTTTTATTATCTAAAATAGGCAAACATTTTTTTGGATTATTCTTAAAATTTATGGTAATATATGTTAAAATTATGTAAAATAAATTGAAGAATACAGAATAGGAGAAATAAGATGAAAGAAAATAAAAAAGAAAGAAATAAAATAGAAGAGAACAATAAAGAACAAGGTGCTGAGGAACAAAAAAACCAAGAACAAAAAGATGAAGCAACAATACATAAAGATAATTCTTTAAATAGATTAGACTTGTCATTCTTAAAGCATATTGATTTAAAAGAATATAAGTTGTGTCATTTGTTAGCTTATTGGATTTATGATTTTGCTAATTATCACGATGAGGAAAGAGATTTTGATACAACTAAAATGATTACGTTTAAACGAGGCAATATTATAAAGGCAAATTTAGGATTTAATGTAGGACATGAATTAGGAGGATTACATTATTGTATTGTTTTAGATAAATTTGATAATCCTAAAAACGGGACTTTAAATGTAATACCGTTAACATCAAAGAAAAATAATAAAAAATATCCAAAATCTGCAATAGATTTGGAAAGTGAAATTTTTGATATATTAAATGAATTATATTCAAAAGAAATTAAAAAATTATCTGATAAATATCAAGATATATGGAGTCTTCCTGCTGAAAAAGTAGAACAGTTTACATCTGATTTTGAATATGTGAAGAAAATAAAAGATGAAATATCAAAAATGAAAGTAGGAAGTATAGCTCTTATAAATCAAATAACTACAATAAGCAAGCAACGAATATTTGATGATGATATTTTAAGAAAAGTTCGCTTATCTAAAGATAGTTTAGATTTATTAGATAAAAATATTATAAAATATTTTACAAAATAATAGGAGAACTGCTATGAGTTCTCCAAAGTCTTCTGACGCCCGACTACAATAATGTAGTGGGAAAGTTAAATAAATTATAACATTAATTATCTAACTTGTCAAATTATATTGACATTAATAATATATGCAATTAATCAATTTTTATACATATTTTTTTAAATATTAGATTTATAAGTTTTTAAAATAAGTAAGAAATAATAGAGAATTTTATATTTTAAATAAAATCAAATGTGTTAAAAATGTGTTAAAATGAAAATTAAAAAAGTTAAAATAAGGGTTAAAATGAAAAACAGTAAAACCAGCTTATATCAAAGGTTTTACTATTTTAATTTAAGTAATTAAATTATTATTTTTTATATAATAGGAAAGTAACACAAACTGTTTTAAAATTAAGTAAAAAATAAAAATTTACTTCAAATTGCTT
>CALXFB010000006.1 GCA_944387475.1 uncultured Clostridia bacterium | reverse complement strand
TTTTTATATTTTTCTTTGGTTTATTTTTTCTAAACTTTTAAGGAATTTAAATAAGATTTTAAATTCTTATGAATAAATATTGGATAAATTAATAATCAAATATTATAAATATATTAATTTATAAACCAATTACATAGTGTAAACTATTTTATTATTCATTGGATTTGTTTAGAATTAATTTTTTGAATAAATTAAATTTAAAAAACGTTTTTTATTTTGTAGAAATATATTATCACATAAAAACTTAAATTTCAAGTTTTTTGTAAAATTTTCCCGAACTTTTCATCGCGTTTTTTGACATTTTTCGACATATAATAAAAACAATAATAAGTTTTTTTACTTATTAGTTTTCTATTTTTTATATTAATTTTATTTCCTTCTAATATTTTATTATCTTTTGTGTTTTATATTTTATTTTCTATGTGCTTATTGAAGATTAATGGTTTTTATGTTATATTAGTTTTAGAAAATTTTAAGAGGAGTTATACAAATGAATTATTACAAAATTTTAGAAGTAGACAAAAATGCTTCTCCTGAGGTTATTGAAAAAGCTTATAAGGCTTTGGTAAAAAAATATCATCCAGACCTTCAAGAATCAAATATGAGACAAAAAGCTGAAGAAAAAATAAAGCTAATTAATGAAGCATATGAAGTGCTTTCTAATCCAATTTCTAAGGCTAAATATGATGAAACATTGTCTAAAACCGAACACTCAGAAGAAGATTTTAATAGATTATCTGAAGAAAATAAAAATTTACATGATGAAATTAATAATTTAAAAAATTATTCTAATATAAATTATGATAATACAAATTACCAAAATGATTATCAACAAGAACAATTACAAGATGAATATGAAAAACAATTAGCATATGAAAATGAATTGCAACGAGCAAAACAGAAGGCATATCATGATGCTTATATCCAAGATTTAAAAAACAGAGGCTACAAAATAAAGTATAAAAAGACTCCAAAGGATTATTTTAAAAATATACTTTCTTTACTTATTACTATTGGTATTCTTTTTATCCTTTGGCATATACCTTTTATACATGATTTTTTTGTAAATACTTTTAATGATAATCCGATATTCCAGGCAATTATGAATGTCTTTAAATAATAACTATCCCATTAAAACAAGTAAATCCCTACTTGTTTTTTATTATTTTTTATATTATACTATTATTATGTATAGTTTTTCTACGAGATTGGAGAAAAAATGACAGGTATGGAAGCTATTGGAATTGCAATCTTATTTATTCTTTGTTGCATTTACGGATTAGCTCAAGCTTCTTGGGGAATTATAGATCTAATTTTAACTATATTAGCCATCTTTATTCCATCAGGATTGATTCTAAATGCATTTTTCACTGTAGTAGATGCAATAAAATCTCCTGAAACAATTAGCGATGATACAGGAAATTTTATAGGTTCGCTAATAGCTGGTGGAGTTGGAGTTCTCATACTGCTTGTTATCTTCAAACCGTAAATAACTAAACTCTTATTAGAGTTTAAAAATGAGGGCAGCCTCCCGAAGTGCTCCCTCTTTTTAATTAATATTATTAAATAATTGGTTACTTTTCTTTTTTACAATTCTATCTATTATTATGAATGTAATCATAAAAATGAAAATCTCAATTATTAGAGTAATTATAACATTAACATTTTTAAATATATTAGATAAATACATATATACAAGTATTAATATAATAGTTAATGCATATTGAAATGATTTATTATCATTTTTCTTAACCACAGAATGTTCTGAAGTCCAATTTAAATATGGCCTTTTTAGATCTATTAGTAACATCAAATAACTATTTATCAAGTTTATAAATATTGAAATAATAAAAATTAGCAATATATTTAATAATCCTATTTTAGGAATATAATAATATATTATAAATAGTATTATTAATGATACAATAATATTTAAAACAACCTGTAAAACATTTTTATATAAAAATTGTTTATAAAAGCTAACAGGTATGTATTTCATAAATATAGCATTTTTTCCTTCTCTTGAAATAGCAGTAAGTGAAATGCTAGATAATGAAAACAAGCATTGTAATATTCCTAAAATAACACATATCATCTCAGAGTTAAACTCCAAAGATGCTAAACCTGCTTTTATAGTCTCATCACTTTCAATTGCTACATCAATTGCTGGTATAAAAACATTTGCTATCATTATCATTGTTACTAATATCATTATTACTGGAAATACAGTTTGCATAAAAAATACTGGTTTTTTTAATAACATTTTCATTTCTTTTTTTATATATGATTTCCAAATTTTACTATTCTTGTTTTCTATTTTTACTTTTTTCTTTTCTACTCTTTTAAGTTTTCTTTTTGTTGAAGTTATACTATTTAATATTATTTTTAAATATATTTTTTTACTTATAAATACAAATATAAATAATGATAATATATCAATACTAAATAGTACAAAAGAAGACTTTATTTTTATAAATATATCTTTTTCAATTAATAAATTTATTATAGGTGTTATAAAAACACTTGGTTGTTGTAAATTACTAAAACTACTTATTAAACTGTCTTCGATAAATAATAAACAAATTATTAGTATTATGCTAATTATATTTTGCAACATAATTTTATTTTTTATAAAATTAAATAGTCTCATAAATATTACTGCTATTAAACCAATAATAGCTACAAATACTATAGGTAATAATATTAATACCAATATTAAATTAAAAAAGTACCAAAAACTTGTAAAATTTAGAAAACCATATAAAATTAATGGTATTCCGAATAACATTTCTGTTATATATGTCATTAATAGTATTACATTAAATTTTGATATTAATAATTCTTTTGATGATACCGGTAATGGTAAAATAAATTCTATATCTTTAGAAAAGAAGAAGATGTTAGTACATATTATAGCAATTTGAAACATCAAAAATATTATTAATAATGGTACATATATATTTATAAATAATTCTGGTTGTTCAGCCAATACAAACCAATGTATAGCTTTATAACTAATATATATCATAGCTATTCCCAATAATACTAATATCCATAAATATATTGATTTTTTGTTCAATTTTTTTGTTTCTTTATCTACTATTTTTGTACTTTGATAAAAATCTTTTACAAAAATTTTTGTCAAAGCTTTTATTTTACTAAACATCTTCTTCTCCTATTTTTATTCTAAACTAAATGACATTACAAAATCTGTTCCTTCTTTTAATTGCATAATTACTGTTAAATTTTTCGTCTCTGCTGCACTTCCTGCTCCGCTTCTTATTACAGTTTCATATATATAAGTATTTCCTTCATTACTTATATCTACATTAGATATAGTATTAAGATTATAATCAAAGAAATTCTCATTTACATACTCTTTAAATTTATCCAAAGTATCAAAATTATTATTTTTAAATGTTTCATCTAATAATTCATATGCATGCCTATAATCTTTTGTATTTATCATTTGTAAGAATATGTATACATTTGCTTGTATTTTTTGTGCTTCATTTCTTTTATTGTATTCTTCTTCATATGTGTCTACCTTTATAGTATAATTATCCAAAAGAATTGTATAATCCCATATTCCTGTCGCTCTAATTGTATAAGAGTTATTATAATTATCTACTAAAATATATTCTGTATAATTTTCTTTTCTCTCAACATCATATTTAGATAATGATGCATATTGAATTCTATTTCTGCAAAGTTCTATATATTCTTGATATTCTTCAAGCCCTGAAAATCTTTCATTTTTATATTCTTCATCTAACATTGAATATGCCTCTTCTGGATTATTTAATTCTTTTTGTGTAAAATCTTTTAAATATTTTCTACACATTTCTTCTGATGATACAGTAGTATATTCAAAGCTATTATTTCCGTTATTTTGTATTTGTGTTTCATCATCTTCTAATTTTATTTCTTCTATATTACTATACAGTCCATCTTCAATTTCTTCCAATTCATATGTTAAATTTTTTAAATCTACTCTAACTATATAATATTTTTCTATTTCTTCATTAGCATCTTGTGAATTTAACTTTCCATATACAGAATATGTCATTATATTTTTCCCTTGTAAATATTGCATTCTTTCTGCATAGAAATTGGGAATTACATTTTGTATGGCCTTTTCTACTGAGAAAAATTCTGTTGGTTCTCTTAATTCTTCTTGATTGTATTCAATTCCTAAATCTCCTTCTGGAAGTACCTCTATTGTTCCATCAATTTTTTCTCGAATATTTCCATTTTCTTCACCTTTATTTATTAAAATAATTAAACTAAATATAATTATTATAATTACAATAACTGCTATTATAGCGATAAGTATCATTTTCTTTTTTTTATCCATAATTTCCTCCTTTTATGGTTTTGTAACAGTAATTGCATAAGTATAGTTCATATTCATTGGTGTTATTACATCTTGTATCCATCTATTGCTTCCACAATCATATAACTGTCCATTTCCTGCATAAATTGATGTATGGTAGTCTGGAATTAACATTATATCTCCTGCTTGTGCTTGTGATCCATCTTTTATAGTCCATCCTTTTCTTTGAGCCAATCCTAACAAAGTACCAGTATCCTGTTGGCGTCCTCCTAAATCAGTATATCCATATTCATAAAGTACCCATGTAACAAAACTACTACAATCTATGGTTCTATATCCACTTTCATCTATTGGTATAGTATTATGTGCAGAATTTTGTAAATATGTAAATCCGTTTGTCCTTACATAGTCATGACATTGTTTTGCTATTTCTACAATATCTCCTCCACCAATAAATTGTGAAACATCAATTCCTGCTGCTGTAAACATATTAGTCATATACATTAATACATTTTCAATCCATCCGCCTGGTGCATCCGCGTCTTCACAATATATCATTCCTATACTTCTAACAGTGTAATTTCCTTCTGTGAAATAATATCCCAATCTTGCAATCTGATTACAAAATGCTTCTATAGAACCAGCTGGTGAATCATATTGCATCCATCCACCGTTAGGATTTCTTATACTAAACCAGTTATTTCCACCTATTTGCAAATTAGTTCCTGCACCACATTCAGCTGTAGTTACTGCTGCTGCAAATACAGCATTAACTCTATATTCTTCTTGTAATCTTAAAAAGTCATCGGCATATTTTACTAAGTTATCGCTTCCTGCTCCTCCAGATCCAGCAAAAGCTGTTTTTAAAGTTTCTACATCTTTTATTACTATCTCTTGAGGTGATTTATCAATATGTACTATATAATCATTTGCTCCAACAGATGTTAATGATCCTGGATAGAATATTGTAAAGTCAAATTCTGTTACTCCATAATTTACTCCTGTTGCTTTATATAACAAATATTTCATTAAATCCACCATATCTGATGTACTATCATTTGTTTCTAATATTTCAAATAGCCATTCTGCTGCTGATTTTATATTACTTTTATTCGTTTTATATTTAGGCTCATTAAATATTGTTACAAAATTAGGTTCATCTGAATCAGGATCTGTTTTCTCTTTTAAGTCAGGTGTTCCAGCTATATATTTTTTAATTTCTACAATATCAGTAGTGGTATCCAAAATATTTATATATTTTGTGAAATATTTTACTGAAACATTAACATCAAATGTTACACCTGGTGGTGTTGCAGTTCCTGTGCTTGCTAAATTACTCGTATTTGTTGTAGTATGTGCTGATGAATATCTTTGTCTAACCGTTGAGGCTAACTCATTTTTCTTCGCTTGTATATGTGTACAATCGAAACTTGATCCCGTACCAGTTTGTTCATACTCAGTATCATCCATTTCTATTTGACCTGGTGTTTCTGTTTTAGTTGGTTCACTATATGTAAATTCATTTTTATAATCTACTATCCATACATTTGCTCTTGTTAATGCTATATTTAATGTATTTGTCTGTGTAACAACTGTTTTTGTTGTTGTATAATTTTGATCTTCGCCCCATGGATCATGTGTATGTGCCTCTACACTTCCTGATGCAGTATATCCACCACAATTAGCAACTATTGTAGCTTTTCCTACCTCTGCTTTTGTTCTTTGAGTATATGTCCAATGATCTATATCTGTATTTATAGTTAAATTGTCATGTACTGTTATTTCTATCTGGCTATTGTATGCTAAGTCTGCAATATCAAATGCAAAATTTTTATCTTCACCTACTACTAAAAGTGCCCATAAAAAGTCAAAAGGCATTGTATATGGTTCTACCATTACTTCATAATTTATATCTGTGGTTGTCATTGTATATATAGTTGGCTTGTCTCCACCTTCTACATTAGGGTCATTTGTCTCAATTGTTTCATCAACTTGTCTCCATGTAGCAACTACTGCTGTATATGCACTTGAATTTGAGCTTGTCCCACTAGTTGCCATTCCTGTTGAACCTGAATCAATTGATTGCATACTATTGCAGTCCTTCATAATTTCTCCAATATCGAACCATCCTGACTCTGTACTATCAGATGGATTTAATACATAAACTTGTCCTTGATCATTTATATCTACTAATGCAATAAAATGATCATTATCTGTAAAAATAGTACCAGAACCAACTGAAACCATTAGTACTTTTCCACTTTTTAGTGCAGATTGTATATCATCTGCCGTTGGGCTCTGATTAATCTCTGATGGTATTCCTAAGGAATCTAATACTTCTTGCATATGTGGAGTACTCGTTACATTCTCATATCCGAATCTTTCAGTCATTAACCTAGCTGTATCAGCTGGTGTATAATTAAGATCTGTTAAACCACTCAGCAATATTGCCATTGATGTTGGACCACATCCATGTGAAGAAATAGTTCCTCCCCAATATTGTTGATTTGCATAAGAACCTTTGTATTGTTTAAAATCTTTATACGTAATTCCAGAAGATGATGTATATTCCATATCATATCCATCTCCTGTAACGGTTGTTTCTTGTGCTAAATCTGATGATGATGTATTTGTATCTTCTGTATTTTCATCTGTTTCGTTTTCATCTTCATCATCATCGATTCCAAATCCACCTGTCCCATTTCCCATTCCATTATTGTATTTAAAACTTAGCGGATCTATTGCTGTTCCGTTAACTCTTATTTCAAAATGACAATGAGGTCCTGTAGAAGTTCCTGTGTTTCCTGAAAAAGCTATAACTTGTCCTTTTTTTACTTGTTCTCCAACACTAACATTAAAACTGCTGTTATGTAAATATCTACTAACATATCCATTTCCATGATCTACTTCCACAAAGTTACCAGCACTGGAATCAAATGTTGCAGTTTTTACCGTTCCATCTTCACAAGCATATACATCTGAACCTTCTGGTACTCCTATGTCTATTCCTTGATGATTTGATGAAGCACCAGCTGTTGGTGAATTTCTTGGTCCAAAGTTTGATGTTATTGTTGTAGATGTTGTTGGCCAGCATAAATCTGGTCCATTATAATTAACAGCTCCTCCACTTGAAGAACTACTACCTTTTTTCAAAGTAAAATGTGATAATGCATTTTGCTTTGCGGTAGGTGAACCTGTTTTATTGTATTCATCAACATAACTTTGAAAAGTTGCTTGATCTACATATGTCATTGTTGAACGATTTCCTTCTGAATCAGCTCTTATAAATTTTATTATTCCTTGTAAATTATCACCATTAATTATAGAATCCCAATCTATTTCTTCATCTGGATTTGAACGTGTGTCTGGAAATTGTGTAACTAACTCTGCTTTCATTAATCTTGCTAATTCTTCTGGCGAATCAAGGTATTCATCTACTCTACTTCCATTTTCCAACATTTTATTCCATAATTCTTCTGCCGTTGTAGAAAAACCTATCGTTCCATCTTCATTTATTGTTGCACTATTTGTAAAAGTTGAAGCAGCATATGGTGTGCTACTCCAATCATCTTCCTTGTATAATCCATCATCTACAGTTATAAAATATGTAAATCCTGCTAAAAGTGTTACAATAATTGACCCAACTAAAAGAACTGGAATTACTCTCCTTACTCTCTTTAAAACCACTTTTAAATTTTCCTTAAAATTATCCATATCCTATCCTCTCTTTGTTATAACATTTTATACTTCTGCCTTAAATTCCATAGTTGAGGTTAATTGGTCATTCCATATAACTAAATCTGAAAATACTAAATTTTCAATTTTTTTAGTAGAAGTATATCTACTATAGAATTTAATTGTAACTTCCTTTGTTTCCTTTGATTGTACTTCTAGCATAGGACTTGTCATTTCATGTGTATATGCTGGATACTTCATTCCTTTGCTATCCTCTAAATACAATGAATTAACATCATATAATCTATCTAAAGAAATACTTGTAGCTTTATTATTTGTAACACTTATTGTGTATTCTTCTCTATCCATATATGTATTCTTGTATAATACATTAACTTTTATATCTTCCTTATCTGTCTCTTTATTTATCTGTGTTTTTCCTATATAATTGTTTATGTTTAATTTATATACATCGTCTACTTTTTCTACTGTTATATAATCTTGTTTTACATATCCGTTATTACTTTTTCCAGTTGCTAACATATTTTCTGTAATATCTACCTTATATATGTCACCTATCCAATTTTCTACTGAATAAATTCTTTCTTCTCCGGCAAATACATCTTGGTAATATGCTTTTTCAAAACTTTCTAAAGATGTATATATTTGTTCCTTACAGTCGTCTGTAAGCAAATCATATGCTCCTTGTATATTTCCTTCATTACAAAAATCAAAAAACTCTCCTATTACTTCTGCTGCTGTCTTCAATTTTTCTTTTGATTGCGCCTCTCCTGATATCACTGAAACACCTGATTCATAACTTACATTTGTTTCATTCTCTATTTCTTTTAAATCTTCTTTTGTACTTGGCAATGTTATTATATTTGCTTCTTCATTGTTTTTTGTCGTCGATACTAAATAATTTAAAAATTGTACTACTATAATAACAGCGGCAATAATGCCCACTGTTATCCATATTTTTCTCCTATGATTATTATACCATAACCTTATTTGTTGCATAATTACCGCCTCTTTCTATAATACATTTTTTTTGTACTTATTAAGTCTGTCTATTCTTTTCAATGTCTCTTTACTTGCTTTATCAGCTTGTGTTTTAGGTAAGCCTGCTTTTTCATAGAATTCCTCTGAAAAATGCTCTCTCCATTTCTTTCTTTCTGGTCCTTTATATCCATCACCAACTCTATCTGAATATTTTACATCCGCTATTGCTTGTTCTTGAGTTATTTTTGGATTTTCTTTTCTCATCATTTCTGCTGCAACTGCATTATCAACATTAATATCATTTTCTATATATCTATTTAAAGTTCCGTCTTTTTCCATTCTCTTAATTTCTTTATCTTCAAATCCATTAACTCTTAACTTTTCAGCATATTCTTCTCTTTTTGATTTTATTTCTTCCATTGCCGCTATGTCACGATGACCTTCACTATTCATTAACCTTCTATAATATGAACTAGAATCTATTGGTTGCATTGCCTTGCTATTATCTACTCTGCTAGCTACTCCACTTGTAGTACTCTTTCCAGCCAAGTATCCCACACCAGCTCCTGCTGCACCATATTGGAATACATCACTTGGATCTCCTGTTGATATTCCTGCTGCTATACCTACAGCTCCTGCTGCTACAGCTCCTGCTGCTCCTCCTGCAAATCTTATAGTTTTTCCAGGAAGTTTCTTAAAGTCATTTACTAGCCTATCATGTGTATTTAATCTGAATTTCATTGCTTTTTCTTGTATTTTTTTACTTCTGTATCCTTTTATTTCCTTCTTTTTATAATCATCGCTATACTTTTGTGTTTTTAACTCATCTAATTTCTTTTCCATGTCTTCTATTGAATCATTATCTTCTGTGTTCACTGTTCTTATTGGTTGGGTTGGTTGTTCTATTTTCTCTTCTTGGCTAGGTTCTTGCCCTTTCTCTTGCATTTTAATACTTTGCTTCTCTTCATTTTTATCATTTCCATCATTTCCAAAATCCAACTGTGTTTGTCCTGGAGCAACTGGTATTTCTTCTCTTTCATTATTATTATTATTATTATCATTATTATTATTCGAACCTTGCTGTGTAGGCTCTATTCTCCTTTCGTTTCCTCCTGTTGTAGCAGCCATAACAGCTGTTGCATCAACTCCATTATTAAAACGTACTGCCTTTGTAGAAGTAACACTATCACTACTTGAATTGTCTTTAGAATTACCTGAATTCAAAGCACGTCCTTTTCCAGTTAATGATGATAATTTACTTACACCTCCCATTATAAGTCCTGCACCTGCTACTCCATTTAAAATTCCAGGTGTAGATGCTTTTTCAAATCCGAAAAGACTTCTTAATAATTTTTCTGCTGGTAGCATAAATCCTATTGCAACTAAAGAGTAAATTACATTCTCTGATGATAATTCAAATGCTGTTGATATTAGTATAAAATATAATAATAAATGCATTGGTTGTATTAATAAATTGAATATATATTCTCTAAACCATTTTGTAAAACCTTGTGCACTTCCGTCATTTATCTTGTCGATTGGATATGTTAAAGCAACTACTGGTGCAATTAATGTTAAGAAAGCCATATACAATACCCTCTTTAGATATGTAAATACAAAAAATGCTGTAAATATAACTAAAACCACAAAACATAAACTTAAGCCTACAAATTCACTTCCCCAATTAGATAATTGCAATCTTAACCTTAGATAACCCATCATGTTTGTTGGATACATAATATATGCATCTGTTCCAGTCGCATTTGCATTTTGTCCATTACTATCATATATAAACTCTTCCATCCCTGCTTCTTTTATAAAATCTATTAATTTATCATTTGAATCATTAGGTATTACTACTGTATATGTATTAGAATCTACACTTGTAGAGACAATTTTTACTAATTGTTGTACTATTGTAACAGAAAAAGCCATAATATAATGTGCAGAAAACAATATTAACATTCCCACAAGCCAATCTTGTATCATTTGTTTATATTTTGCTTTATCTGATGCTAACGTTGATAATAACATTCTTATTGCTATATATAAAAGTACTATCATCATACATACCAAAGCAATATTCCTGATTGATACATACCATTTACTAATTGTTCCACTTAGTTGTGCACCAATATCTTGTTTCGATGTTTTAACCTCATTTCCCTCATCATCATAGTAATAATAATAGTCTACTTCTTGCCCTGTAACATTACCACTATCATCTGTAACATCCGTAGTATGTTCAAGAATTTCTTTTGGCTCTCCAAAAAAGTCAACATTAAACATTAATACATTGCCCTTAAATATTTCTTCTGGTGTAAGTGTATATGCTGGTAAATATAATGTTTCCGGTAGATTTTCTTCTACAAAGCTAGCTGTCTGAACAGCTGAAATTCCTACTGTATCCGCCAAGCCATCATATAACTTACTACCAATAGTTCCTATCAAATCAACGCCTATTGTATTTGCTGCGATAAAATTTGCTATTACTGCTATTGTTGTTGCTGCTGGAAATGCTATAAAACATCCTATGAGAACAACTGCTTTAACTATCAATCCTAACAAATCATACCATCCAGCTGCTAAATCTGCCTCAAGGAGTGATTCATCTGTTCCCATAATTGAAGATTGCATAACTTCCATTACAGCATCTCCTAATGTAACTACAAGCGACAATATTGGAGACATTAATTTTCCTGCAAATTCTATTCCCGTATTTACTCCTTCTCCGTCTGCCAACGTAGGTTTTGCTACTACAAATTCAAATAATAAAACAAATATTAGCACAATTATTATTTTAGACCATATGCTTTTATTCGTAAAAAATTTCATTGTTATCCTCCAATTTAGTTTCTTTTCTTTTTAGCTAATTCATTTAAGTTAGTTTCAACAAACTCAAATTCTTTTCTCGTTGGTGTAATTTTTAATATAGCTGTGTCTGCTCCTACTTTAAATAATCCTTCACCTCTTTGACAAGTTACTAAGAAATTAGCTTCTCCTTCTGAAAGTTTAAATACTTCTTTTAAGTATTGTATTTCAGATTTATCTTGTGCTAAAAATAATTTTGTGTCTGAAGACGTAAGAACCGCTTGTGCTTCAGGCTTTTCATAAAAGTCTTGGAACCTTTGTGAAATAATAGCCAATGAAACATTCCTTTTTCTTGCACGTCTTGCCATCTTGTTTAAGAAATCAACAGCTTCTGGATATGGTAACAACATCCAAGCCTCATCTACTAAAACTCTTTTCTTAGATGCTTTTTTCCTATCCTCACTATTTTTCTTAACGAATTTCTCCCAAATCCATGAAAGTAAAATTTGTTGAGCCAAAGGTCTTGCAAATCTTTCTTCCAATTGAGATATATCTAAATTTATAAAAGGTGCTCCATCTAAAAGATCAAATGTAGATTGTCCATCAAAATAAGCCATTTGCCCATCATATTCTCTTATGTATTGTTTCATAACCTTTAATAAATAACTATAATGAAATTGATAATCTGGATTTTTATTTTCTTGAGCTTTTGCAGCTAATCTCCTATACCAACTACCTATTGTAGGCATTTTTTTCTTTTTCTTAGAAAGTATTTGTCCTCTTGAAATTGCTGATGTGTCTTGTTCATATAAACTATTAGGATTGCTTGTTATTCCTAATGCTGCATATTCCTCCGCAACAGTTTCAGCAATAATTTGTTTTGTAAGTTCATTTACTTCTGTACTTCTTGTACTACCTTTCGCCATTGTAAGAAGACCTTGTGTAACATCTTCTACCTTATTTTCTACATTTAAAACTACTCTATCTTTACCTGTTATTTCATCTTTAATAGTTTCTGTCTCTACATCAAATATATTAATAATAGTTTTAGATGTTGGACTAAGTACTACATTTATTCCACCTAAACTTTCAGCAACAATTGTATACTCTCCTTCAGCATCTAATGCTAAACTTTCAATACCAGACAATACTGAAGATCTTGATACTAATGTTTTCATAGTTACTGACTTACCAGCACCAGATTTAGCAAATATAACCATATTGTAGTTAGTAAGCGAGCTATGGAAATTATCAAAAAGTATTGGTGTTCCCGTTTGTTTATTAAATCCTAATGGTACTCCTGATGGATGTCCTATTTCAGATGTTGTAAAAGGAAATACAGTTCCCATTGAATTTCTATCAAATGTGTGTGATTTTGTTATTTTATTATTCATAAGAGGTAAATTTGTTTGAAACGCTTCTTCTTGTATTCCCCATGCACTTTTAATTCCAACCATTGTTTTAGACATTTCTGATGCAAGCATCTTGGTTGATCTTTCTAAATCTTCTAAATTATATGTAAATAATGTCGCTACAACTGTTGCCTCAAATAATTTATTAAATCCAGCTGCAATTTCATCTCTTAATTGCTCTGCTTCTAATCTTTTTTGTGTAATAGTACTCTCTCTATTTATATTTCCTCTATCTGCTGCAACAATTCTTTCTGTTTCTAACTCATTTATTACTCTATTTAAATCATTTTGAGATTTTTCTTCCTTTATAGGGCTAATGTAAATTGATGTATTTATATCTCCAAAAAGGTACATATCTCTAAATAACTCTGGGAAAGTACACATTCTTGGAAGAGTTGAAACAAAGAAACTTCTTGCATATCTTTTTGTATTTGAAATTATTTCTAAGTGATCTATATTTGAAACATCTATACCCGATGGTGCAATTAAATCTTTAATAGTAGACTTTTTAAATATTTCACTTACTGTTTCTTCATGTATTTTTTTCTGCTCTTCTTGTTGTTTTTTATTTTTTCTCATCAATTAACCCTCCTCTTCTTCAGTTTTAGTAACTTTTTTTCTTGTTCTTTTTTGTTTAGTTACCTTTTCCTTTGCCTTTTCTGCTACTTCACTGCCTACAAGTTCTTGATTTTCATCTATAATTATTTGAGCCATTTGCTTAATTAATTCATCCATTTGCTCTTCTTTTTCTCTTACTTTCTTTTGTTCTTCTGTTTCCACCATTGCTTCTCTTAATGACTCATTTGCTAATTGTTGTGCATCTCTTTCTATTTTTTCATCAAGTTCTTTCATTCTCTTTTGTAAAACATCTTCTCCTGTTGAATATAATTCATCATATCCAGCATTTAGTGCTTTTTCTAAATCATAGATTTCAGCATCATCTCTGTTATATGCAATATATAATAATTCTGCTAATCCATTAGAATCCAATATCTTACCATTTACATTACAAACAGCTAATGCACTAATAATTGCTTGTGCTTTTGTATATAACTCAGAAAATGCCATACCTGTTATCTCATCTTTTCCATAATCGCTTGTATTAATGTCTTCAGGTACATAATCAATAATTATATAATAATGTTTCCTTAATATATTTTTATTCAAGCTCATTCTTTCTGTATTATTAACAAGATCCACTCCATATTCGTATAAGTTTTGTTCCCTTGTTACTTCTAATTTCGCTTTATTCAATTCTACTGGACTATATCCCATGGCTTCTTTTCTTGCATATTCCATTTGCTTTTTTTGTAATCTGTCTCTTATTGCATTTATTCTGTCTTTATATTTTATAATTCCGCTTTCAAGATTAACAGTTCTTGTTTGCACATAAATTTGAATTGGATACCTTAGTGTATTAAGAAATTGTATAAAACCTTGTTCTACACTGTTTTTTTCTAATCCTGACATCAAATCGTAATTTACACCTTGACATTCAATAACCATTAAAAATTTATTTCCGTTCTTTCTAACTATCATATTATCTTCTATTTTATCAAATTCCATAAAAGAATATATGGATTGCTTATTATAACTAATAGCTGTTGATTTTTGTGTACTTGTTTTTGTATTTGCTCGTGATAAATTATCTTTTGTCTTTTTTTCTTTTTTAGGATTAGTTTTTGCTCTAACTATAAAATATATTATTACTAACAAAAACAATACTACTAACATTACAATTAATACTATACTAAGTAAACTACTTATTTGATCATTGCTCATCTTTTGTATCCTCCTTTAAATAAACATAGATTTTATTTTTTCCTTTTTTAAATTTTATCCATCTTTTTATAACATCGTCAATTGCTTCTCCTCCAGTTTTTTCTGTTAATTTAAATCTTTTGCTATCTGGCATTTTAAAAGTTCCTATAACAAATCCAATTATACCAAAGGCAACGACAAATATCATTCCTATCATACTTAATCCTAATACACTAAAAAGCAAATAAAATATTCCGCCTATTAGTGCTCCTATTCCAGTATAAGCTAATGCTTTTGTAGAAAATACGTATAATATTCTACTTTCTCCTTTATAATTTCTTGGTATTTCATATATTTGCATATCTATCCCTCCTATTGGCATAATATCATATATATTATAACAGATTTTTTTAATAAAATCGACATTTTGAAAGTTTTTTTTATATTTTTAACAAATTTGTAATATAATTGTAATATATTTGTACTTATAATAATTTTTATATTATGGCTAATATTATTTTCACAGCAAAAAAGAACATTAACAAATCTATTTTTGCTAATGTTCTTCTTAATTTTTCTACTTTTATATTATCTATATTAATTAAAGTGAGCTTGCAAAATTGAATACTACACCTGCTATTGTTGATGCTGCGAATATTAATACTGCACCAATTACATAAGGCAATAATGTCTTTTTGTATTCAGCTTTTTCTTCTGCACTACCCATCATGTATTTAATACCTAATACAATTAATACAATAACTGAAGCAATTGATCCAATTGTACTTACAATTGTGATAATTTGATTACCTAATGAATCTATTTTATCTGTAGTAACACTATTGTCACCTTGATAGTTTGTTGGATCTGGTCCAACCGCAAGTACAGGTGTAACAATTGATATTAACATAAATGCTACTAGCAATATAGAAACTGCTTTAGATATTTTTTTCATAATAATCACCTTTTCCTTTCTTTAAATTTTATATTAATCTCTTTGGTAAAACAAAGAATGTTAATAACATTATTCATATTAATTATACTATATTTATAAATTTATTGCAATATTATATATAATTCCAGCTAAACTTGAACATGCAAATAGTATAATTGCTCCTATAACAAATGGTAATAAAGTCTTTTTATATTCAGCTTTTTCTTCTACACTACCCATCATATATTTTATACCAATAACTATAAGTATAATTACAGAAATAATTGACCCTGCTGTTGTTATTAGTGTAATTACACCATTTCCAACTTGTTCTATTTTATTTTGAACTTCTGTTGGTACATTATCTCCTGTTAAATCATTGATAGTACTACAATAAGTTGTATTAATAAATATAACATTTATTATTAGAAATATTAACATTATAAATGTTATAAAAGTCTTCATTTTATTATTTAACATACAATCACCTTCTTATTTAAATATTTGAAAATACAAGTATTGCTATCTTCCATATTGTGAAAGCTGCAAATAGCACTCCACAACTTATTGCATACCAAAAAAGTGATTTTTTTACATCCGCCTTCTGATCTACACTGGACACCATATAGTGTATACCCAATCCTATTCCAACCAAAACAGCTACAATCATTCCTACTCCTAAAAATAAGTTGTATAAAAAATCTGTTGTATCTTGTAAAACGTCTGTATTTATTGTTGAATTACTACCACTATTAATAAAATTATTTGCATCTTCAAAAATATCATCAACACTTGTTGGATCTGAACTTCCAGTTCCTCCGTCCAGAGTCAACCATTGCATAATTAATATTTGTCATTGCAAATATTAAAAATATACAAGTTAATATTATGCTAAAAATTTTTCTTCTCATATACTATCATCTCCTTTAAGAATTACTTATTAAAAGAGCTAATAACATCCATTATAATTGCAAGTATATTAGTTATTCCAAATACTAAAACTGCTCCCCAAATATATGGCCCCATTGAAGTTTTATAATCTGCTCTTTCTTCCACACTTCCTAACATGTATTTTATACCTATTACTGCTAAAACAATAACAGATAACACGCTTCCAACGATCCTTACTACTCCTATTATCATGTTTCCAACATCAAATAAGCTATCCGCCCCAGTAACAATTGTCTGGCTGTTAGGTTTATATTGATCAGGATCAATAAGGACATTATCTGTATCTGCCGCATAATTTACATTTACTATTGCAATTATTAAAGTCACACAAATTAATATTATTCCTATAATCTTCCTTTTCATATTCACTCCTAAAATATATCTTATCTCTATCCATTTAATTATACAATATTTTGTCGATTTTTTCAAATTGTAATAGAAATTTAATATAAATATAATGTTTTTGTAATAAAATTAAAAACTTTACAAATTTTTTTCGCTATTTGCAAAGTTTTTTCTTTGGCGTAGGTGACCAATGATAAAAGTATTTCAATAATCATTATATATATACCATATTATTCTATCCCTACTATATTAATAATTTTGCACTTTGTAACATTTTCTGTATATGCAAAAAAATTCTGCTACTGCATTACTTATTGCATTACTTTTTTACACTCTTTTTTTATGTTTTTTACAACTTTATTGTAACATTTTATATATAATCTGTCAAATTTTAAGAAGGCACTTAGCCTTCTTTTAACAACTTTTTAATCTTCTTACCACTTATATATTCCATTGTTGGAATACTAAGTAATCCTTCTGTTTTTACAAGCTCTATGTATTCTTTCTCGTCTTTAATATTCTTTTCTTTTATCATTTGTAGAGATTTTTTATACGCTTCCTTATAATCCATATGCACCATCTCCTTTTTCTTTTTTATTTATTTTAACATATTCTTTGTAAAAAGTTTGTCGAAATTTGTCGTTTCACAATCGCTTTTAAGGTTTTTTATTTTTCAAGTAATATATTTATATTACTTTATTTTTAGGCATTTTGAAGATTTTTAAAATTTTTAAAACTTTTTTTGAAAAATACTTGACATTTGCGTCCGCACATGTTATAATAATAATCAGAAAGGAGGAAATAAATATGAAAAAGAAACAAAAGAAAAACACATTAAAAATGCTTGTAGCTTCTATCCGCAAAAACAGAAAGCTACAAGCACATCGTAAACAACTTTGGAAAGACATAATGGATATACACAATATGTTCTAAAGTTGTTATGCAGAGAGGATAATTCCTCTCTTGCATATATAAATTATATAATATATAATGTAAAAAATCAAGAGAGGTGTTGAAAATGAAAATGAATTTTAAAAAAAATGGTGGAGGCTATATTTCTGGTTGCACAATTGCTTTTGGAAGTAAAGAAATGAAAGACTTAAACTTAGTAGATAAAGACGGTAATTTAAAAGAAATTAAAGATGCTAAAAACAACGGTGAAAATACACTTATAATAAACTTTAAAAAAATTTAAAAAAAGTATTGACATTTGCGTCCGCACATGTTATAATATATTTAAGTTAAGAGAAAGGAATGATTAAAAATGAAAACATATGAATTTAATAAATTTGAAAAAACTTTTATGGTATTATTAGAAGAAACAATTAAGGTGGCTGAAAAGAGTGGAAAAAAATTTACTTATATGTGGGAAGTAGATAGATTATACTGCGGAAATGTAATTGGCGGATATTATACATTAGAAAGAGCTTTAGATACATTAAAAAATAATTATATAAACTACGCCGGAAGTAATGTAGACAATAAGATATTAGAAAAATTTAACAATTTGTACGGTTATGCAAGAGAAAATAGTAAATATTCTTTATTTAAAGCTGGTCCAGAACATCCTGTTTATAATGCATCTTTTACTCCTACAATTTTTGTAGTTAATAAAATGTTTAATAAAAATACAAATTGTTTTAAATACGAGGAGGAATAATAAATATGTTAAATTTAAAAGAAATGGAAACAGAAGAATTAAATGATTTATTTAATAAAATAAAAGAGGAGTTGAGTAATAGAAATAAAGAAAAAATAGTTTATAAAACAGAATTTAGAAGAGGTAACAGTGGCTACAATAGATGGGCAAAAAGATTGTTAGATATAGATAGCAACAAAAATAATGGTTATGCTTTTATTGGTGATTGGCTAAAAAACGGAGACGAAGAAGAAAATATAGTTAATAAAAACGATTATATAGTTGAATTTATTGGCTATAAAGAAAATCAATATTTTCTTTATAAAGCATTAGATAACAATAAAAAAGAACTACTTTTAAACGGAGATAAAAAACAACTTGCATCTTTTATAGAAAATGCAAAAAAAATAATAGAAGGAGAATGAAAATGGAAGATTTTAAAAAGGAAATAATAATATTAGAAAAAGAATTTAGAAGAATTATAAAAAGTTTAGAAATGAAAAAAATAGGAGAAAAAGATGATATAGAATATTATACATACATTAGTAAAAAAACAGGACAAAAAATCTTAGTTATAGCACACTGCTATTTAGATTTTAATACAGATTTTATAGCAGAAATAGAGATGAATGTTTTAGGAGATATAATAAAAATTAAAAAAGCTACAGATGATGAAAATTATATTTTAGAAAATAATATAGAAATTAAATCTTTAGAAGACGGCATATACAAAAACGATAAAAATAACGATGTAAGATATAGAGCTTTAATAAAAGATAATAAAATTTACGCTTTCCAAGAATTACTAAAAATAGAAGAATAAGAAGACTGCATAAACAGTCTTCTTGTTTATTAAACTTTAACAAAAAAATATTTTAAAACATTTCACATTTTTAAATACACTACGTGTAATAGTTCAACAAAAAAAGTGTTTTTAAAATACCATACATTTTTAAATGCAACTTTTGCTAAAGTTTAACTATATTTTTATTATAATTTTCTTTTTTAATTTTGTCAAGAGCTAGTCCGAAGACTAGCTACTATATTCCACCATTATATTTAACAAAACCTGTTTTTCTATTTGCTACTGTATTTCCAGAATAAACATTATAGCATACTAAATATTTCCCATCTACTATACCATAACAATCTGCCTCTCCTCTTGGAAATATTGTTCCTATTTTCTTTGTTAAATTAACATCTGCATAAACATCTTCATTTGTGCTTCCGTTTGTCCATTTTTTAGCCATTTCAAATTCCTCCTTATTAGAATTATTTTCTACTACTGTTTCTGTACCAATTTTAGATTGGTCTTTTGCTCTTAATACTCCTAAAAAGCCTTTATATGTATGTTGTACTTTTTTAACTGTTTTACCATTCCAATTTAAATCATAACTATAAAAATTACTTGTATTCCCTTCTCCTGTAGCTATTGCTACGTGTCCATATTTGTTACCTAGTCCTGCTCCCCATACACATATATCTCCTTTTTGTGGTACAAATTCTGGAGTATTTGCTATTCTATCAAAATTAGCTTCTAATATACTATTATTATTGTAATTTTCGTAATAGTCTTTTGCATTTCCCCAAGCACCAGGTGTAAGTCCAAATACTTTGTTTAAATACATTTTAATTAAATCTACACATTGTACCCCAGAAACTCCATCATAATCAAAAGATTTTCCATTGTACTCATTAATAAATTCATTATAGTTCATTTTTACTCCTCCTTATTTTTAATATTAATTAAATCTGCTACTCCACCTGCACCCATTGTTGCAACTATACACAATACAATTGCTTGCAATAAGTTAGGTTCTATTCCTGTAAAATAGCATATAACTGCACTTATAATTCCAATTAGCACGTTTTGTATAGGTATATACTTGTTAGGTATACTATCTACAAACATCTTAGTTATAGCTCCAAATATGTAAGCTATTATTGCTATTATTATTACATATGTTATCTCCATAGCTATTTCCCCCTTTCTAACAAAATATCTACTTTCTTATCTGTACTCTCCATTTGTTTTTGTAAAAGTTCTAAGGATTTAGCAGTGTTTAAATTCGTTTGTTGCATTTCTAATAAACAATTAGAAATGGTCTTAGTTGTGTTTTCCACAACTGCTAGAGTAGTTTTTATAGTTTCTTGATTTTTGGTGTTTTGTCTTTTATTTACTACATAATCCCATATAAATACGATTATTATTACAGCACTTACACCATAGTTTAATAAAATTTGTCCAATCTGGTTTATTTCTTCCACTGCTCTATCTCCTTTTCTAAATTATTTACTTTCTCTTCTGTCTGTAAAATCCTATTTTCTACTTGTTTCCATCTATCGTTTCCTGATTCTTTTCTCTGTTCATAATCCGACATTGTATGCGCCGTAGAAAAAATATTGACAATTATAAAAAGCAGAACTATTAAAAGTCCTGCTACTACTACTCTATCTTTTCTATCCATAGCCTATTCCTCGCTTTCATTTTCTTCTGTGTTCTCTGCAACAACCTCTGCATTCTCTGCAGAGTTTTCTGTGCTGTCTACAACTTCTTGCCAAGCTGGTGGGTAAGCATCAGGCGTCCATACACAACCGTCCATTTTACAAACATATTTCTTATTGTTATATGTAATCTTATCTCCTGTATTATAAGCATCATGTGCTCCTGTAGGTTGTACATATTCTGGATACTCTTCAACAGGTTCTGGTTCTGTTGGTTCTCCTGGCTCCTCTCCTGTTTGTCCTTTTAGTTCTTTTATTTCTGCTTTTATACTATTTAATTCTGTATAAATGTTATCTATTTGTTCTTGGATAGGAGCATAAGAATTTACAGGATTAGCATTTTCTCTTGCTAGTTCTTCTAATTCCTCTGCCTCTTCTTTAGTTAGTTTATTTTTAGTATAAAGAAAATATATTTTGTCTAATTCGTCTTCTAATTTATAACTTGTATTTAATAAAATATCTTTTTCTGCATCATATATCATTTTAGTTTCCTCCTTCTAAAATTAATTGGTTTACTTGCGTAATTAAGCTATTTACATCTTTAATTCCTGTAACTGTAAAAATAGGGCTTGGACTATTTGTGCTGTAGATGTTAGTTTGTCCAGCATAAGTTGTTAGTTCTTTTAGCTTGTTGTATGCTTCTTGTTGTTCTTCCGTGTATTCTTCTGTTTCTTCTTCGGCTAGTTTGTATTCAACTACAACTGGTGTGCCTGCTTGCTTTTGTGTAGAAAGAAATGCTTTCAAGATTTGTTGGTGTCAAAACATTTTCTGTCCCATCTAAAACCACTTGTTTTTTTACATGGTGTATTCCGTCGTCATCTAAGTAATCTCCTAACATTAGCTTTTGGTTCTGTGCTAATGGAAATACTACTTGCTGTTGTTTATTTTGTGTGTAGTTTATATCCATTTCTGATACCATAACATTCTTATAAACCAATGTTCCACTTTCTCCAGAACCATACCAGCCAGAAACGTGAACAGCCCATTTGTCAAAATCTTCTGAATTAAACGGCATTGATATTCTATTACCAATTTCAGTAAATGTTTTTGATTCTACTACAGATTTAAATTTTCCATCTTTATCATAACCACAAATTTCTAAAATACATTGCTTTCCTTCGGATGTAGCAGTAATAGAAACAATCTCTGCTGAAATTACATAATCTGTATTCTTTTTTAATTTTACATCTATGCCGATATTCCTTGAGCTACTAAAATTGCTCGTAGTTGTAATTGTGCCGTCATCGTTTAAAGTTCCGCGATTTACGCCATTTGTTGTTCTATCAAAACCTTTCTTTAAGTCAAAAATATTTTTATTAGCTACTGTTACCTCTACGTCTCCTTCTACATTTTCTATCTTACTTGGTATTTCTGGACTTGGTGTTGCTCCGTATTGTTCATAATCTGTAGCTTCTGTTCCTTCTTCTATTTGTAAATTCGTAAAATCTATGCTTATATTTCCTGCATCTGCACTTTGTTTTAAATAAATCCATAACCAGCCAGATGTGTATTCTCCAGAATTAAAAGTCCAATCTATGTTTTTGTTTTCTGTAGAACTAGCATCTACACTAAAAGAATTACTACTAATCCAATCTCCACCATCTTTATTAGCTCTAACTTTAATATAAAAACTAGCATAAGAAACTGTATTTTCTACAACTTTTAAAATCCCAGATAAAGTATAATCTGTATTAGCTTTAAATTTAAGAGGTATAGATATATAAGCAGTACTATCTCCACTTGTTTCTGCATGTAGAACGTTTCCTTCCTTTTCTATTGTTGTTCTTGTTAAATACAATTCTGGACTATTAATATCTAATATATTCTTTCCGCTTCTACTCTCTTGCTTACTATTTCCACCTAAAACAAAATCTTTAAACCTTACTTTATCCGCAGTGTTTTGCATTGTTATGTATTCGCCTGTTTGTGTTTCTCGAGGGAGAGAGTTTTTGTAGTTTTCTACTTCTTCTTTTAAGTTTTTATTTTCTGCTTGTAAGGTTTCTATGTTTGTTGTGTTTTCTTCTATGTTTTTTCCTAAATTATCTACATCTTTTTGTAGATTAGTTATATTGCTTTTATTATCAGTGTTGTCTTTTTCTAAATTAGTTACTTTGCTTTGTAATGTAGATATGTTTGTTTTATTAGATGCATTGTCGTCTTCTAAAGTTTGTACTTTACCTTCTATAGTTTGTATTTTTTCTTGTATTTCTGTATCGTTATAATTTTCTAATCCTTCTAATTTTGTTTTTAATTGTGTTGTAAAGTCTTCTGTACTTAAGCCTTTTCCTTCTATTTTATCTACTTTGCTGTTTCGTAAGTTACTTATATTCGTCTTGTTTGTTTCGTTGTCTTTTTGCAAATTACTTATATCACTTTTATTTTTAGCATTGTCTGTCTCTAAAGTAGTCATTCTGCCTTTTAAATTTGTTATATCTGTACTATTTGTTCCCTGTCCTTCTTCTAAATTTTCTATATTTTCTTTTGCTGTGTCTAATTCATCTGCATTTGTGTTTACAACGTCTTTTATTTCGTTCATATCGTTGTCTGTCACTTTATTTTTATTAGGTATATCAGGTTCATCTTGTAATTTTACTTTATCTTCATAGGTTATTTTTGCCATGTTTTTCTCCTTTCTATTTAACAACCTCTACTGTTAAATATCCTTTCAATATTTCAAAGGTTCCTGTGCCTCCGTGAAGAAATTGTAACAGAAAAAACGTCTCCTTCAGAAGCATTTACTAATTTTGGTGCTATTGTAGCTCCTAAATATCCTATTTCTGTTACATCAGAGTTTTGATAAAAATTTGCAACATCGTTATTGTTCTGCATTATGCAAATATCTTTATCTCCAATCGCACCACTATGTCCAACTCCTTGAATGTTACAGCTTACTAAAACTTGTTCAACGTTTGCGCCAATTTTGATTGCATTGTCTACACTTGTTAGTTTTTCTCCTACAGACGTAACAGTAGATAATGCTACTTCCTCTCCTTTCCAAGAAGACGAAGCTGTTATATTTTGTCTATCAATTTCTCTTGTCATTATGTTTTTATCGTTTATTGCTTTTTCTATATTATCTTGTAGAGCCATCAAGATTTCTTCTGCTAATGCTGGCTCTTTAAAATTTTCAAATGGTATCTTTTCTAAATTTATCATTTTTATCCTCTTTCATAATTTATCTTTAACTTTTCAATAATTCCAAAATTATTTATTTCTTTATATTGCACATAAAAAAGACCCGTATCCTCCAAAACTGGGGGTTCACTTGGGTCTTCATAGTGTTCCCTAAGCATTTTAAATTTATATATTAATAAATTAGCGGTCGGTTTTTGTGGATATAAATCAGGGCTTGGATATAGGTCTGGCGATGGATATAAGTCGTTTTCTCCTACATTAGTAAAACTCTTATTAATAACTACCTCTCCCGCACCTTCTCTTTGTATATCCAATTCTTCTGCTAAAAATTCTTGTGTAAAAACATAAGGTAAAACTCCAACTCCTACACTATATAATTTAGGTAAAATCCTTTCGTAATTCATTCCTTGTATTATATGCAATCCATCTGCTGTTAAGTGAAATGGGCTTTTTATTTTATTAGAATTACTCCAAAACATCATATCACTTACTATTTTGTCAATTCTACTAATTATTAAAGGTTGCTCATTTTGAATTATTATATTGTAGTTCCTTAAATCTAAATAAGCATATATATTAAAAAGTTCTGTCCCGTAATCATATTCTCCAAAAGCAATTTCTTTTATTATTTTATTATTAAAATTCGACAAAGAAGAAAAATTTGCAACTGTATTTTCCTCGGTGTATTTATATTTGTTAATAATTGTATTTTCTATTAAAACTTCTTGCAAACTTCCTTCTAACAAAACATCAAAATTAAATGTAGAACTATATTCGCTTATAAAATTATTTTTAGTTATATTTATTGCACAATGTGTTAGTTTTTTGCTTTTAAAATCAACCACACTGTCTGCAAATAAATTTAAATAAGCATTTAATATTAAGTTAGTAAACTTCTTTTCTTTATTTCCAATTTTTATTCCGACTTCTAAATTTTTTACTTTCATTTTTTAACCTCTTAAAATTTTATTTAATGCGTTAGGAATAGGCATCATCATAAATTAGTTCGTGTATTTCATTTATAGTTTCATCTTCACTATATTCTACTACATATTCTGTATCTATCTGACTGTCTTGCTCCTCTATATCTGTCGAACTTCTGAATAAATCTATAAAATTTTCTAATAAGTTAGTATTTCTAAGTTCTACAGAATAATTTGTTGGGTTGTTTGCTTCTTTACTTTCGTTTATTGCTGTTACAATAAAAACACCTTCCGTAAAATATTCTGGAAGGTTTATATTTATTTTATCTCCAATTGTAATATTATTTTCTTTATCATATTTTATTGTAATTTGATTCGTATATTTGTTATTTACTGCAAATGTGCTTCTTATATAGTCCATTAATTCTTCTAATGTAAACCACCCTTGTTCCACATCTAAAACTTTTTCTATTTGTCCAGAAGGTGTTATTTTTTCTTTATTTTTTTCTATTTCTCCCCAATTTATCAACTTCATGTTTGCATATCTTAAAAACGCCTGGCTATTTACTGTATTTATTGTAATAGTTCCTTCGCCTTTATACGTAATTCCTGTAGCTAAATTTTTAAAAGTGCTATCCATTGTTAAAACAAATAAAGCACCTGTGCTGTCATCTGTTGCTACGTTTTGCATAGTAGTTTCTCCTACATTCCCATTAAAATCGTGGTAAATTTGTGCAAAATTATTGTTATTGTACTTTATTTCTAAACTCTGAAAAGATGCAAATTGATTGTCTTGCAAAGTTCCTAATATTCTTTGTGCTGTCCCTATGCTTATATCTATTGGGTTTTCAAAATCTAATCTGTCCCCATTTTTTAGAGAAATATTCATATTCGTTTGTTCATTTTTTGCATAAAATATTCTTGCATTTTTTACATTTATTATATTAGCATAATCGATATTTTCGACTTCTGGTGTTATACTTAATAGCCCGTTTATTTCTTGCTTATAATTCTTTATATTTATATCTCTTTTGGTTTCTTTGTTTAACATATAATCTATTGTGCTTATTTCTATTTCTTTTAATTCGTTTATATTCCAATACAATTCATGTTTATTTGATAAATAATTTAATGCCTCTTCCACTGTTCTGCTTATTAATTTTACTGTCACCGATTTATCTTCTATATTTAGACTTTTTAAGCTAAATCCATCTTGATATAGTGGTTCTAATATTTGTGTTATTATTTCTGTTAGCATTGCTGTTCTCATTATCGTTACTGTTCTTTTTGTTGTTAATTGTCTTGGACTAAACAAGCTTAAATTTAATTCTTTTTGCGGTGTAATGATTTTTTTAAGCTCTGGTAGTTTATAATCGGATACAAAACCAGTAAATTTCAAATTCCCGATTTTTATCTATAATCTGCACTTCTTGTTGTGCAAGTGGTAAATCTTCTATTGCACACTTAGAAAAATCTATTGTTAAGTCTGTATACGTTACTTCTCTACTGGATTTACTTATTTCTATATTATTTATTATTTTAAAATCTTTATTGCTCCATCTTGCTTTCATATTAGTAAACACCTGCCCCTCTTAAAGTTTTTGTCATGTTCGGTGTTAATATTCTTGCTACTTTTTTACTATCCATATATACATCTCCAGGTTTTACAATTATATTTGCTGTTAGTGTTTTGTTGTTCGTTGCTGTAGTGCTTAAATTAGCACTTAATTTTTGTGTTTCAAAATTTACTGCGGACTTCATACCTTTAAAGACTTTGCCTAAATTATCATCAAAACCTTCTCCAAGACCCAAAGCCAAAAATTTACCAATTTCTTCATTAAACAATTTTGAAGGCGAATGTATTCCAAAAAATCCTTTTATTTTATTGACTATACCTCCACAAAATCCACTTACTTTATCCCATAGCCATCCGGCTGCTCCAGAAATCCCATTCCATAAACCTTGTACAATATTTTTTCCTATGTCTAAAATCATTCCTGGCAATTCTTTTAAGCCATTCCAAATAGCACTAAAAACTTGTCCTGCTGCTTCTGCACATTTTGGGAGAGCTTGTAAAAGCCCAGAAGCTAATTTAGTTATCAGGTTCCAACCTGCTTCTGCCATTTTAGGATAATTTCTAATAAATGCTTGGATTAGTTTTTCTATAATTGTTGGTATTTTTTCTACTAGTATTGGTATAGCATTTATTAATCCATCTGCTAACCCCATAATTAGCTGTATTCCTGCATCTATTAATTGGTCTATATTATTTAACAAACCTTCAACTAGTGTGATTATTGCATTTATTGCTTGCGGTATTAGTTGCGGTAGCATTTGTGCAATTCCTGTTATTAACTGTGTAATAAGTTGCATACCCATTTGAATTATTTGTGGTAACATTAAAATTAAACCGTTTATAAAACTCTGTATTAACTGCATTGCTATTGTTAAAATTTGAGGCATATAATTTATTAATGATTGCGTTAATGCCATCAATATTTGTCCGATACTACTTAAAATTGTAGGTGCGTTAGTAATTAATAAATTTAAAATTTGTGGAAAAATTTGATTTATAGCATCTACAATTTGTGGGGTAGCATTTGCTACGCTTTCTATTAAACCTGGTAGCAATTCTCCAACGGCATTAACGATATTTTGTATAGATGTCAAGCCTGTTTCTATTACTTGGTCTATGGTTCCGCTTCCATTTAAGAAATTATCAAAACTTGCTTTCATGGAACTTACACTACCAGCTATTGTCTCTGACGCCTCTTTTGCTGTTGTTCCTGTTATTCCTAATTCTCCTTGAATTACATGTATTGCATTGTATACATCACTTAAATTAGAAATATCATATTTAACTCCTGTTAATTTTTCGGCATCTGCTAATAATCTTTGCATTTCTTCTTTTGTTCCGCCGTAACCTAATTTAAGGTTATCTAACATTGTGTAATTCTGTTTAGCAAAACCTTGATATGCATATTGAATACTTTCCATAGAAGTACCCATTTTATTAGCGTTATCCGCCATATCAGTTAATGCCATATCAGCAACATCTGCTGCTTTTTCTGTATCTCCACCTAAACTTTGCAATAAACTAGCACTAAATCCTGTTACTGTTTCCATGTACTGGTTAGCACTCATACCTGCTGTTTTATAAGCATTTTCCGCGTTTTTTATTACTTTATCAGCACTACCCTTAAAAAGTGTTTCAATACCGCCAATATTTTGCTCTAAATCAGCATAAGAATTTACAGATGCAGTTCCAAGCCCTGCTAATGCTGTTGCAGCTCCTCCAACTGCTACCGTTACTCCAGTTAATGCTGCTCCAGCAATGCTACTTATTTTTCCAAAACCACTTTTAACTTTACTTCCTATTCCATTTATTTCTTTTTCTAAACCTTTGCTGTCCCCATTTATTTCAATAGTAACTGAGCCATCTGCCATTTCTAGTTTTCTCCTTTCTAGTCAGGCTCACAGGCTCAATTTAAAGACTTACTTATCTATTCTTATTTCCACTTCTTTTCCACATTTTTTGCACAATAAAAAGATGCCTTTACTTTTGGCATCTTTATCATATCTTATTAATTTTTTTTTACAATAAGGGCATAAAAACCATTTTTTCATATTATCATTATTCTCTTTCTTTACTCTAAACCAGTTTGAGATTTAGAAGAAACTTCACCGTTTGTGAAACCAATTGAAACAACAGAAAAAGTTCCATTTCCGTTCCAAGTCATAACTTGACTTTTAATTCCTGCTACTTCACTTTCTGATGAGCTATTTTCTTTTCCACCAAAAATTGAAACTACTTCATCATAAGTCATACCATTTTCAATTTGATTGTATTGTTCTAATGTAACTTTTACATCTTCAGCAGTTTCAGTTGCTGTTTGTGTGTTTTCTTCAGTTGTTGCAGTTTCTGTGTTATTTGCAGGTTCTGTTGCTGTATTAGTTGTTCCGCCTTGTGAGCCTCCAATAATTGCTATAATAACAATTACAATTATCAACCAAAACCACCATTTTTTATAAATTGGTTTCTTTTCATTATCTGCATGACTTGCCATTTTTGTACACCTCCTTCTAATATAAAAGAAGTATATACCAAAATTTTACAATTTGCAACATATTTTAAGAAAAAGCCTCACCAAAATCAAATTCTTTTTCTTCTTCTGTTCTCATGTCTGGCAATGCATAAATTCTTTTCATTTTTTTATAAAATTTCTTCATTTCTTTATCTTTTATAGAACTTAGCTCTACTGCTCTATATTGCATAATCTTAGAAAAAAGCACATCTTCGCTTAAGTTTGTAAATAAAGCTCTAAACTTCCACCAATGCAAATATTTTATACTGTTTAAATCAATTTTGTATTGTTGCATAAAAGCAGAATAAATATACTCTGCATCAAATTCATAGCTATAAATTTGTTTTTTGTTATTGTTTTCATTTCTTCCACTTATTTTATTTTCTATTTTATCTCCGCCTTTATAAAACCACACTATTTCTTCTAAGGCTTTTTTTACATCTTCTATATTTTCTGGATTATAATAATATAAATTTAAAATCATTCTTATTTTTTTATCATCTTCTATTGTTTTGTCTTGCATTAGTAATTCAAACTTGATACTTTCTCTAAAATCTGTTCTTATTCTTAGGCCACTATCTGTATAATATGGCAATTTATTTATTAATAAATTACAATACATTATCTTCTTCCTTTTTTATTGTTATGTCTTCTTGTTTCTCTATTAGGCATATATTTTGCTTTATACTCTAAATTATCATATAGATTTTGTGTTGTTTTAGTCATTTCAATTTTTGCATTCATAATATCTTCAAATAATTTCATATGTTCTTGTAAATCTTTTTTGCCTTTAAATACTTTTTCTGCTATTCCTTCTCCAAAAACTTCATCAATAAAATTGTTTATTATTTCACATTCTTTCCTTATTGCTTTAGATAAATCCATTTCTTGTTTTTTATATTTTTCTGTTTCTTCTTTTACTCTTTTGCTTGCTTTTTCTAATCTTTCTATGCAATCTGCATCTGTAAAACTAAATTCTACCTCTATATCTTTTAATTTCATTTATAAATTCCCTCCAAAACTTACAAGAGACTTATTGCTAAGTCTCTTCATTTTCTTCATTTTCTGTAAAAGTAGCTGTTAATCCATCTTTGCTTACAGTTGCCGTTCCTTTTACAAAAGCACTATTTTTTCTAAATGTTCCGGAATATGTATAAGCTTCTTCTGCATCTCCTTCTGTGTCTGGGACAGTAGTATATGTTCTTTTTCTTGCTTCGTATGTATTTTCAGCTCTTCCAGAAACGGGCTTACTTAAATCTACTTGTAAAATATTTACTAAAGCCTCGTCTCCTGTTTTTTCATTATCAGTAATGTCGACTATTTTCTCATGCACTTTATTTCCTTTATATAAATCAAATGCATAAGATATTTCTTCACTATATCCTGTAACGTCAGTTACTTCTCCATCTTCATCTACATAACTTCTACTGTATTCTGTAGGATTTTTAGATTTAGAAATCTCAGTAAACTTCCTCATTCTCTCAAAAGAAGGTGCTCCAGAAGCTCCTGTATCCATAAAAGCTACTTTTCCACTTCTTTTAACTAAAGTTTCTTTTTCAGCCATTTTTAAATTCCTCCTTCATAAAAAAATAGAAGACTATTAAAAGTCTTCATCGTAAACTACTTGCATAGGAATTACATATATTGCTGTTGTTTCTGTTGTCTGCAATATAGTTCCTCTTCCTGTGCATTTTATCCAATTAATTCCTTCTATTTTAGGTAAATTACCTATTTTATCTTGCTCATATATCCAATTTGTAAAATCATCACAAAACTTAGAGTTTTTTATATTTTCTAAAACAGAGAAATTAGCTTGAACAGAAAAATCAAATTGAATTTGTATTTGTCTACCACCGTCAGCATAATTTTGCAATACTGGGTTTACTGGTGTTTCATCTATAGAGTAACTTTGTGGTTTATCTTTTATATAATCTACATTTACTTTTCCATTTTTTAATAATGGGCAAGTTTCTATAAATTCTTTTATTAGTTCCATTTTAGATTTTTCCATTTTAACCTCCTGTTTTTATATAGTTTTCTAC
This sequence comes from uncultured Clostridia bacterium, assembly GCA_944387475.1. Taxonomy (GTDB): domain Bacteria; phylum Bacillota; class Clostridia; order TANB77; family CAG-508; genus CAG-269. The sequence continues at coordinate 40,823 of CALXFB010000006.1, read as the reverse complement.
ATCTTTTATTAAATCATTTTTTCTACGTTGCATCATAAGTTTATCCCATTTTGCACCTGTTCCAGCTGTATGATATTTAAGTTTTTTATTAGTATAAAACTTCTTTTCTCCTTCTTTAGCCCAGGAAGAACCACTTTTAGTAAGCATTAGCTTTCCTGTATATTGATAATGTGCATAAGGACTTATATATTTTATAGAGTGGTTATTAGGATATGCTTTGTTTTTAGCTAGCATTCCTCCAGCTCCACCTGGTATAAAAGGCATCATAAATCTATCTGCTGTTGTCATTAAGTATTTTTGTACTCTTCCGTCTTTCTCTAAGCCGTGGTTTTTTAAGATTTGATTAGCACTTTTAATCTTTGTTTTTACATTAAAATTAAATCCACTCAATTTAGCCATTATTCACTTACTCCTATTTTTAAATGTGGTAATTCACCTTTTCTATTATCATCTACACTAACTATTTTAAAAACCTGGTATTTTTCTTGCATTTTAGCTAAGTCAAAATCTTCTGTAATAGCTCCTTCTATAGCATAGCTATCTCCTTCTAAATTCCATGTTTTATCTGTTAGCAATCCTCCTAAAACAAAATCTAATATAGATGTCTTTTTTTCTTTAGAATATGTATAAATAGCTAAACTGTCTCCAATTTTAGCCATTTTAGTAGGTATCGTTATACTACCAGTAGAACCTTCTTGAAATCCTTTATCTATTAAGTTAGTTTTTTTGTTATGCCTAAAATAAACTTTATCGATTATTACTCTATCGTAAATTTCGTTTTGTTCGTCAAATAAAAAAAGTGTTATTGTTTGTTTAAAAAATCTATCGTTCATAATTAGCACACCCCACAATATAAAAGCGGATTTCCGTCAATTCCAATTACATTCCAAAGATATTCCTTTAAAACTTTGTATTTTTTATCCTCATAATCAGCTTTAATTTCTTCAGGTGTAGAATAACTTTCACTCCAGCCTTCAATATTCTGTGATTTAAGATTTCCAATTTCGGATAGTTTTGTATTTTCTTCTTCTTGTAAATTAATAATTAAGCAAGTAACATATTTTACTTGCTCTGGAACGTTGTCTTTGTCAACTCTTCCAAAAGTTTTGTAATTGATATAGTTACTTGCTTTTATGTTTAGATTATCGAAGTAATCAGGCACGTTTTTTGTACCTAATATTTTCATATATTCTTCTTTATCTTCTATGTACTTCAACATGCCTTAATTCCTCCTATTCTGCAGCTGCTACGCTTATTGTTGCATGATTTGTAAATGTTTTATCTTTACTATCTGTTACTTTTACATTTATTTTGTAATCTTTTTGTGTTAAAGGCGTTTCATTTACTTTTACGTTAGCTCCATCTATTTTAAAAGAAGCATTATCTACTCCATTTGTTTCATCAGCTTCTAACGCGTAAGTAAATGGGGTTGTACCACCTTGTGCAGACAATGTAGCAACTACTGCATCAGCATTTACATTAGCATTACCTTCTTGTAAACCTGATGTTGGTGTTATTGTTAATCCTGTTATTTCAGGGTCTGTTATTCCGTCTTTTTTTTTAAGTTAATAACAACATTTTCAGTTTTAGTCGTACCTTCAACTTCAACGGCTCCAATAACATCTCTTTTCATGCCTTCTGCTGTAACTCTATATAATCCAGTAGAGTTTTTATTTGCTTTAAATACAGCATTTCCACTAGAATTTGTTTTCTTGATTTGTCCATTAAAGTTTACTTTAGCTCCTTCTACATTTGCTGCATCTCCATCTTTAACATTTATAGTTACATCTACTCTAGCTTCTGAATAAGAACCTGGTAATACAACTGCAAATGGAAATCTTACAGACTCATCTGGTTGTAAAGTATTAATTGGGTTTGGAATTTCCCAACCTAATCTCATAACAACTCTTAATGCAACCATATCATCTTGTGCTAAGTTATATACAATGTCTCCAGTTGCAGGGTCTTGTATTACAGCTTGGTCTAATACTTTAAATGTAATATCTTGTCTGATTGCATAAACAGCTTGACTAAAGTCACCTACAATTAATTGTGCTAAAGTTTTATCCCAAGCGCCATTATCTATAAATGCTTTATTTAAGCTATCTATTTCAGTTCCTTTTATTGGTTGTCCTGTTGTATCTAACATCATTCTAAATTTACCTTTTAAGTCAACTCCACCAACAGCTCCATTTACGTTGTATCCACTTTCTTCAACTTTTACCATTGCATCGTTGATTGATTGATATAATGTATTTGAACCTGGTGTTACAGTTGCTCCAGCATTTAAAACAGATGTTAATAAGTCTGCTCTAAATCCTGCTGGTTTATCTACTCCAGTAAATACTGCTTGGTCAAATTTCTTACCCATTGCTTCTTCTATTCTTGGTCTTACATCTGCCCATATATCAAAAGAAGCATCGTCTAATACTGCTTCTGGAATTGGTACTATAACAGCCATTTCCTCTGCATTAATATATTTCTTGTCCCAAGCCATTTTTGTTAATTGTTTTTTAGCGTTATCGCTATTTTGCCAATATACTAATGGCAAAGAGTCTAAAACTCTCATTTTAGTTTTGTTTGATGTCATGTTTGGTAATCTTCTAAACATTGACATTGCTTTTGATTGTTTAATTGTTCCTTCTATTATTTCTCTTGATACTTGCTCGTCTATTAAGACTTCAGCATCGCTTCTTGAAATCATTTGATTTGGCATAATAAATTCCTCCTTAAAAATTAAAATAAAAAAAGACTAGCTTTTGCTAATCTCTGACTGAACGTATTAAATCGTTCATAGTTTTGTTTGTTTCTTCTTGATTGTTTGTTTCTTTTCCATCTAAACTTAAACTAGAGCCTACTTTTTTTCTTACTACTGTAGTTTCTGTATTAAATTGTGGATTTTTAGCTTTATAAGCTTTAAATGCAGTATCAAAATCAAGTGTTTCCGTTACTTGACCTAATACTTCACTTGCAACAAATCTTGCAAATTCTGGTTTTATTCCTGCACTTGCAACCTTATTTGTTGCTTCTAAAATAGAATATTTAGAGTTAAGGTCCTCGTATTTAGATTTATAATCATCTCTTTCAGTTGTGATGTTCTTAAGTTTCGCATTAATACCATCATCGCCTTGTATAGATTCTTCTAAATCCTCATATTTTTTCTTATAATCTAAGTTTTTAGCTTTTTTTACATCATCATCGTATTTACTTTTAGCAACATATCCTCCTGCAGAAAGATTTGCTAATTTCATACCCTTTTCTTCTACTGCTTTTGTAAAATCATCGTATGATAATGCATTTTCTCCAAATAATTCTTTTAATTCTTCCATTTCTTTTCCTTTCTCACACAGATTTTATTTAAATGACAGTTCACTCTGTCTATTGTGTGTCTTGCATTTATATCTCGACAAGCTAGAGTTATTTAGATTTCTTTTAATGTCTAATCTTAAAGACAAAAATGTTAAAAATGGCACAAGCTAATGGATTCGAACCACTATCTAACAGTTTTGGAGACTGCTGTTTTTCCGTTAAACTAAACTTGCATAATAAAAAGACAGTCATTAAACTGCCTTAAATAACTAATCTACTATTGTCTTTTCTTAAGCCTGTTTGCTTTAAGAAATCATCTAAAGCTCCTCTATTTGCTTTTTCATTTGCTTTTATATTTATTATTTCATCTTTTACTTGTTTTATATCTATATTTTCGTCATTACTTGTTAATATTGCTTGTTGTGCTTTTAAATCTTTTTTGTTTTGTCTAATTTTTCTTTCTAAAAGTCTTTGTTTTTGCGTTGCATCATATTTACTTATTTTTTTACCATTATATGTAACTTCTTCTTCTCGCCATTCCTTTAACTGTTCATTACTATAAGTTCTTGCAGAACCTTTGTAATATGGGTACCAATCATGCCTGCAATTTATTCCTTTAAAGCCTGTTGCATCTCCATATCCTATATCTTTTAAAGATAGATAACCTTTTTTACCACTTCTACTAACAACTTTCCCTTGCCATTTTGCATGTTCTGGTCTTGCTCCGCTATGGGCTGTAATTTCCATTAAATCCCAGCCCATTTCATCTGCTCTTAATTCTTGCAATTTTCCACAATTTTGATTTACTGCTGTTATTATATTCATTCTAACTGCACTTTCTAAACTTCTTTTGGCTCCACTTGGATATTCGATTGTAGCCCCTTGATTGCTTAATTTTCTTATTTCATCTATAATTGCACTTGTATAACTCTTTACTCCTGTGCTAACATACATATAAGCATTGTTTATAGCATTATAAAATTGTGTTTGTGCTGTATTTGCAGTTGTCATAGCTAGGTTTTGTAAGTTGTTTGATGTTCTTAATATTGTTGCGTTCATAATTTGTTTTATACTTTCATCTTGTTTTAAAGGTAATGGTTGCAAACCCGCTTCTTTGTATATTTTGTCATCAAGCTTCAAGCTTTTTTCTCCCGCCTCATAAAAGATGCGATTTACTTCTTCTATTGTTGTATTATTATGTTCTGCTACAAGTTTAATAATATCCTCATACAAATATCCTATTTCTTGAGCTATTCTTAAATCATTTATTACTACTGTATTTGCATATCCAAAATTCGCAATCCTTGTTGCTATTTCTTCTATTATTTGCAATTCTAAGTTGTTATAAATAGAATTAGCCTGTTTTTCTATTCTTATAAAATCTTGTTCTGTTAGCATATTAAACTCCTATTTAAGTCCCCAAAAATATTTTTTATTGTTCGCAGGGCAATTTTTACACAAGAAGTTTGGTCTAAATCTAAATCCATGTCCACAAAATATTGTAGCTGATGGACTTGGTATAGTTATATGCTTTTTTATTTTACAAAACAAAGGTATTTCTTTATTCATCATTCTTCATCTCCACTATTATCGTTAGGAGTAAATCCAAAGACCTCTTGATTAGACATTTTTTCTTCTTGTATTTTTTGTAGCTCATTTTTTACTTGTTTTTTATTTAAGTTTCTATAATTTAACATATAAGATTCTTTACTTCTTAATCCCTGAGACACTTCTGACATTGCTCTTACTTTTTCTGCTCCTCTGTCTTCTATGATGCTATCATCGAAATCTATTGTTACAATACTTGCATCTATTGCTACATTTCCAAAGGTAGTAGAAGCATAAGCAATTGCTTTTATAATAGTTACTAAACTATCTCTTAACTTTTGCTCATGCTTCTTTATTGTTCTAAACATATCTGAGTTTTCTGATATAACTCCTGTAGCTGTTTGTATAGCTTGTCCATCAAATTTATATCTTTCATTACCAAAACCAACTTTACTAGACAATATATTTAATTGATAGTTGATTGCATTAATAAATTGGTCTGCTCTTAAATTTGCATCATCATGTTCTATCATACTATCTTTATTAAATCCCTTGGGCATACGATAAACAGAAATATCATTTGGGTCAAATACCATACGTTGTTCTCCTTCATCGTATGTTAACATTTCTTCGGCAACAAATGTTCTTCTTCTTCCTATTGTAACTTCATTGTCTAAACCATCATATGCATTATCTAGGCATTTTAAAGTATCTATTGCATTAGAATATACAGATAGGCCAAAAGGTGTTTCACTATCTATATTATTGCAAATATTAGGCGTTATTATTGCAAACCATGGAATATTGCTTTTTGTATCAAACTCATCTATAAAGCCTTCTTTGTCTTCTTCATTTGCTTCTACAAAAGAACTATATTTGCCTTTAAACATATAATTTTTAATTACATAGTTGCCTTGCTCATTTTTAACATGCATTGCTATGTAAATATAGGTTTGTCCTTTTCTATACTTTGTTGTTACAAAAGCACACTCTGTTATTTTTCCATTTTCCCATGTTAGAGGTATTATTTTTTTACACTCTACAAATTCCAGCTTTATTCTTGCATTAGTAACATCTAAAGTGTTTTCTCCTTCTTCTATATCTTGTACAGATACTACTAAAGCGCCTGTTCCAATAGCAAAAGACTTTTCAATGCCTTGGTTTATTACTACTTCTGCATTGTTTTGTTGTAATATTTCATTTAAAGCTTTTGTATCAGCATCATTCTGTAGATTTATAGACACTTTTTCATTAAAAAGTAAATCTGCCCAGTCTTCTGCTACTTTTTTAGCTCCTTGCATAGACTTTTTTTCCATTTTTACTTTTCTTTGCCCATTATATATATAATAATTGTGAAATTTGCGTACTTTTCCTCTGTACCAACTTGTCCATGTTGTAATGTATTTTTCCCAATTCAATTTTTCTGATATATCATATCCTTGATTACTAAAAAACTGTTGTAAATTCATCTTTTATCTCCTGCTATTAATTAAATTTTCATAAAAACCATTTATTGAATATTCAAATGCGTCCAAACTGTCTATGTCTGTCGTTCCATCATCTAGTCTCTCATCTGGCTTTTTATCATTCCACAATGCATCTTGAAATGCTTTTGTTATTATTGTATTTTTTCTTAATATAAAGAATCTTCTTTGTGCCATTAATGTAGAGCTTAAAAAGATCCTATCGTTTATTAACCCTTTACTACAATCTACCACTTGAACAGGCAACCTCTCTTTCTGGCATCTTCTAATTAACCCTAAAGTTATTACATTTCCTAAAGCTCCATAATCACAAAAAGCGTACTGACATTTATCATATTTGTCGTACACTCTTTTATAAAACTCTATAAACTTTTCGTATATCTGCTCTGGATCATAAACTCCAGATAAATCCATTTCATCTAAAACATAAACTTTTCTAAAATTATATGTAATGCCACTTGCTACAAATTTTATTTTAGATTTCCCTGCACCATAATCTACCCCTATTGTTACTATTGCTAATTCTTCTTTTACTCTGTCTACTAAGAAATCTTGTGTTTTATCAGCAAATAACATATAAATTGTACCTTCGGCTGCTTTCCAATCTCCTAGTATATATCTATCAAAAAATACTGTCCCTCTATATTCTGTTTCTAAGGCTTGTAACACTTCTTTTGCTAAAAAAGGATTATCATATAGTGTGTATTTTTGTTGATAAATGTCTGCATCACTGTCAAGAAACTTTTTAAACCAATGTGAGGGTCCTTCTGGGTTGCAAGTTCCATCAAATTTGCTATATGGTTTATCTAGTCTTGACTTTAACATTTGAAAAACACCTTCATCCCAGGTAGCAATTTCATCCCCATAGCAATATTTAAAGCTTGGTCCTCTTATTTTGTTTATGTGTTTTTTATTATCTGCTCCTAGGCAATAACATTTCTCTCCAAATAAAAAAGCGGTATTATCCGCTTTTATTTCAGAAACTAATTCTGTTCCCCATATGTCTTGCAATGGCTCTATTACATTTCTTTGTAAAGTTCCTTTTGTATTTCCTAATATTACTGTTAACCCAGGTTTTCCTATACCTCTTCTTATTCTTTTAGGTATTACATAATAATCTAAATATGTCTTTCCACTTCTTGTTGCTCCATATTTTATATTCCATCTTCTATCAGCATTGTCTAAAAATTCCCTTTGTTTTACTGAAAGCATTAAACAACACCACCTAAGCCTTTTAATACTTCATCCAGTTTTTCTAGTGTTTCTTTGGTACTTTCATTTTCTATATTTACTTTATCTCGCCATTGGTTTGGCTTTCTATTTTTTAGCCAAAATATTAAAGCGGTTGTATCTGGAGCTACTTGTTTCTTTACCTTTTTAGTTAGCTTCTCAACATACATATCTAGTTCCTTGTTATAAACATCTTCATAAGTTTTTTCATCATATTCATATCCTAAGGCTCGTTTTAATAATGCATTTTCTACTTCATAGTCTACTATTTCTTTTCCCTTTTTTAAGGACTCAAAAAACTCAAGATGTTCTTTCTTGTAAGTATAAAATGTTTGTATGCTTATTCCTAAGTTATTGGCTATTTGTTCATCTGTTAAGCCATCTCTAGCCCAGCCTTCTACTAATATAAGCTTATTTCTTACATCTTCCCATTTTGATTTTGCCATCAACCTCCACCTACTTTTTTCGCTCCTTATAATTATTAATGCTATTTACTGTGCTTGCTATACTTGATATTATAGAACTTACAATAAAGTCTAATATTGCCCATAATAATGCCAGACTTACAAAACCCGCTATTATTATAAGTGGGCTAAAAATAATTATTAATATTACTGTTAATACCGTCATTTTTGCCTCCTCTTTTATAATAATTACATTTCGTCTCTATAACTCCATCTGACTTTTTTATTACTCTAATATCGCATAAAAATCTATTTTTATTTATACAATTCTTGTAATTTTCTTCCACATACTTTTTAAAACGTTCTTCATTTGTCATTTTACATCAAATCCTATTTTATTTCTTTTTTCTTTTTCTAAAGTATATTTGTCTTTTTTAGTTTGAATTTCTATATACACACTTTTATAGTTTATTTTATCTATTAAAGTACTTATTTTATCTAATATTTTTGTTTCATTCATTATAAACTCCTAAATTATTGAATGCATAGTTCTGTGGTTCTTTAAAAAATCTTTAGCGCTCCAATACTTCAATCCTTTTTCTTTAGCATGCTTTATATAATTTGTTGCACTTTCTTTAGTCCATTTTTGTTTCATTATTTCACCTCTTTTAAATATTTATTTACTATATCGTTTATAAAATCATTGCTACTTGCTACAATATCACATATTACTTCTTCATTTATGTCTATTACATTATATAAACCATATTCCCAGATATAGCAATGTGTTAGCTCGTGCTTTAAAGTTTTAATTTTTTGTTCTTTACACATATCTTTATTTATATAGATAATATGTTTTGATTTCTGTGTAACTCCAAAAACGAAATAAGTTTTTTCTTCCGTTTCTTCTTCGTACATTTTTCTTAGTTCGTTCTTTTCTTTTTCTTCTATTGTCCACTTATTATTATTTATACTAAATTCCATTTTTTCTCTCCTTTAAAAACTAAAAAGAACAGCTATTAAAATAACGGCTGTTCTTCTTGATATTTAAAAATGAATTTAATAGGAACCTTATTCAATTTTTCCACTATAATTATAACACCTCATAAATGTAATTAAAAGGAAATTATAGCGAAATTTTCGCGAAATTTTTGGTATGTTTTCACTCTAATCCTGTATTTAAAATATTTAGCATTTTCTCTATCGCTTTGTCTCTGTGACTTTGTAGTCTTTTTATTGTTTTATGTTTTTCAAATTCACTAAAATATTCTTTTTCTACATAATCCCAATTAGAATTATTTAAATAATATTCTTCTATTACAAATCTTTCTTCTTTTGTTAGTCCCGCTAATAAATTTTTAACTCTTACTATTTTTTTATTTAAGTTTTTTTCTTCTTGCTCAAATTCTGTTAATTTTCTTTCTAAAAACACTCTGTTTTCTTTGTTTATGTGGTTTTGTTCTTTTTTGTAACTCATAGCCGTATTATATGTTCTGTCTGTTATTTTATTTGTTTTAGCTGGAATATTATTATATGTTTGTCCACTTAATTGCATACCTGCTATAGCTTCTTCTTTGCTTTCTATGTTTACAGTTCCAGCATATTTAAGTCTTTCTTCGTATTCTTCCTGTTTTAGCTTTATTTCTGTTAATTTAGCTTCATTTTCTTTGTATTTCCTAAGCATTACTTCCACTTCTTCTTTTATGTATTTCACTTTTGTATCCTCCTTTACAAATAACTAACTTTTTCTGGATTAACATTATAAGGTCTAACATTGTTTTCTTCTTTTATAGCTATTTCTCTTTTGTTAAAACATTCTTTATATCCAAATTCTGTAATATAAATAGCGTAATCTTTATGTAATTCTACAAGTGTATACTTTTTATTGTTTCTTTTTAAAATCCTTGGTATTTTCATATTTTGCTCCTTTAATTCATGTTTTCGCTGATTTTTTTAAATATTTTTGCTAATTCAGCTACTTCTTTTTTAGTTAATTCTACCGAATACCAACAATCGCAATTTTCGGAAATTAATAAATTCTTTTCATATATTTGTAAATCAAAAACTCGTTCTTTGCTTATTCTCTTTAAAAGCTCACTTGTTTTTATTATTTCTTCTATCTTTTCTTTATTCATTTTACTTTTCCTCTCCTTCTTTAAAATATAATTTTATTAAATCTGTTATAAAATAATAAAGTACTCCACAAAACATTCCACATATAAATGTTTTAGAAATTGTTAAACCTATTAATATTACAATTATTGCAATTAAGCAATCTGTTAAAAGTAGTTTTATATTTCTTTTCATTTTACTTTTTCTCCTTTTCTTTAATTAATTTGTTTACTTCTCGTATTACTTCGTTAATTTTGTCTTTAAATTGTCTGTCCATTTGCCTCATCGTGTAATATGTTTTAAATTCTTCTATTCTATCTGTTGTATTTTCCTTTTCGTAAATTATAAAATTTGAATTTATTAAATCTTCTGTGTCAACAACTCTTTCTAATAAAACATCTTTTTCTTCTTCTTCTCTCCAAATATGTAATTGTCTATATTTGCCAACAATTGTGTAAAATCTATATTGAGTAGTCTCTCCTTTTATATATATTTTTGTCCCTTTTGGTATTTCTTTGTTTTGCAATGCTTTTATTAATTCATAACCTTTCATTTCTCTACCTTCTTTCTTTATCCTAATTCTATAAAAATAGCATATTCGTTATTAATGTCTGTTGCTAAACATTTTCCTTCTGCTAAAGCTTTTAAATCTTCTCTTGTTAAAAAATATCTATCTGAACCATATAAATGTTCTTCAAATTCATCTCTTGCTTTATCTGTATTTTCTATAATTTCAAAACTGTTCATTCTTCCTTTTCTCCTTCTATAATATTTAATATTTCTAAAGCTAAGTTCCATTCTGAAAAGTCTACTTCTTTTTGATTTTCTGAATTATATTTTTCTGCATTCTCTGTTGCTATTTTATTTGCAAGTTCTGTTACTTTATCTAATATAGTCTTTTCATTTTCTAGCTCCTTTATATACTCTTCTAAAACTCTAGCACTATGCTCCATTTCTTTTGTTATATAGTCGCCTTCGTTAAAGAAGCTTAAGTCTTCTTTGGCTTTTTCTATTTCTTTGTTCATTAGTTAGCCCTCCTCATTTTTATATATTGTTTCTGAGGGATAATCTATTGTAATTATTTTAAAATTTCCATGATTATCTGTAAAATCTAATCTTAAAGCATTTATTGTTCTTATATCTAACTTTTCTAATAACTTTATTAATTCACTCATCTTTATTCTCCTTTCTCTAACAATTCTGGGTTGTCATATATGTTGCCTATTACTTCTTTTTCTTCATCTAGCCAACTATCAGCCATCAATGCTTCTCCAGCATATTCTCCTTTTATCATACGTAATATAAAACTCGCTTCTAAAAATTCTATAATAGCTATGTGTCTAGTTTGATATTCTGTATCAACAATTTTAACTATATCCCCCTCATATATTTCTTTTCCGTTTTTATCTTTTAGTCCTGTGTATTGCATATACTTAACATTTGCATATTCATAATTATCTAATCTATATGGGTCGCCATTTTGCCAATCTATAATTTCTTGAAAATTCTTAAAATAATACATCTTGTTTTCATCTGGATGCCAAGCTCTAAATCTTATATCTTTCATCTTCCTTCCTTTCTACTGTATAACAGTTATTTGTATATTGCTCGAAAGTTAATATATCTACAAGTTTAATTCCATTATTTAAATCTTCTTTAATTGCTTTTAAATATTCTTTTGACCAAATATATGTAATATCTTCATTTAGTACATCTCTTGTATGTACTATGTCTCCTACTTCTATTAAATCAATTATATTTTTGCTGTGTTTTATTACATTTCCAACCCAAGTAATTAATGTTCTATTTTCATATAAGAATTTGTCTTCTTCAATTTTTGTTACTTTACCAATACTTCCTATTTTACTTCTTACATATTCTCCTACTTCAACCATTCTCTTGCCTTCCTTTCAAAATATTGTTTTATGTCTTGTTGTATAAAATTTTCGTCGTGTTCTTTATCTAATAATATTCCGTTGCTTTTGCATAGCCACTCAATTCTCTCTGCCATTAAATCTATTTGCATTTTATTTTCTATATTTTTACGGTTTGTTTTTGCTAAATCTTCTAATGCTTTATTGTATAAATCTTTATATTTCTCTATCTCTGCAGACTTCTCTGCAATCTCTGCAGAGTTTTGTTTTAGTATATTTAAGACTGTTTCTATATCTTCTTTATCTACTATTATTGTACTTCCACCATTTAGAGGTGTATCTATGCTCATTTTCAATCTATATAATGTTTCTCCTTGTTCATCTGTCATCACTTTTCCTCCTCATCTAATTTGCATTGCTCAATTATTCCTTCTATCATTTTTCTAACTTGCCAATAACCAATAATAATATCGCCTTTTTCTCTTCTTTTCTCTAAACCATATAAATATTCTTGTAAATTTCTAATAAAATTTTGATTTTCTACTTCTATTCCATAAGCATAACCTTTATTAAATCCTTCATTGTATGATTGTTTATCCACTATTTTTATCCTCCTAATTGTTCTATTATTTCAATTTCAAAAAATTTATAAAGCATATTATTTAACAATTTATCTATCAATGATTTTAAATTCATCCTTCCTTCAATGATATATGCGTCTTTTATATTTTCAGAAACTACTATAATATCTACTGTTGGTGGAGAACTTAAGCTAAAAGCTCCATTTGAATATGCTCCTTTTCCTCTTCTATCGTTTTCGTTTTCTTTAAAATCTACGAAAAATCTATTATTAATTTTTATAATGTATCTTCTTGTTCCTACCTCTTGTGCTTCATTTATTTCATTTCCGCTTATATCTTCCATTTTATTTATCCTCCAATAACTCTTCTAAAATTTGTTGCTGTTTAATTTTAAATATTGCTTCTATTGTATCAGCATTTTTTATTTCTTTATTTAATTTCTCCATTTTGTCTTTTACTTTTTGTTTTGGTATGCTATTTCTACAAGTTATAAAAAGTGTGGTGTTTTTATCTTTAACTTTTAATAGTGCTTCTTCTAATTTATCTGCTCTTGCTTTTTCTTTTAAATAATCATTTACTATATTCTCTATTGCTATTTTAATTCTTCCTGTATAATCGTCCCCTGGATTAAATTTTTTTAACAATTTTATATCTTCTTCTAAATCCATAACTACTCCTTTCTCTCTAATTGGTATTGATACACTGTTTCTTTTAAACTGTCTATTTCTACATATAAACTTCTAATCTTTGCATCTTTTTCTTGTAATTCTAAATAATTAATTGCTAATCCTGCATACATCCCAATTAGAAATGTTATTAGAATTACAAAGAATATTTTTATTTTTTTATCTTTTTCATATATTCTTTTATCAAAATATTTTGTTTTTTTCATATTTTCTTTCTCTCCTTTAAAATTTCTATAAATTTTATAAGTAATTCTGTTAAACTCTTTTCTTTTTTAATTTCTAATTTTTCTATTTGTCCTGCTTGTAAATAAGTAACTTGTTTGCAGTTTTCTCTGTTACAAGTTAAGAATTTTGTACAGTTGTTACATTTCATTGTTCTATCTCCTCTATTTCTAAAATTGTTTCTTCTCTGCCTTTTTCGTAGATTATTCTACTTCCGTTCCAACCTGCAATTATATTGTAATTATCATCTGCTATTACTTTGTATTTAACTAATATATCTGCTATTGCATTTTCTAAATTAGTTAAATCTCTTTTTCGTTTATCTGGAACGTAGAACGTTGCTTTTATATTTACTGGTGTATTTATATTCTTTTTATATCTATTTAAGTAATAACCACATTCTCGCTCAAATTCTCTATATAGTTTGCTTTGTATTATCATAGGCTTATGTGTTTTGGGGTTTACGATTATATTTTGGCTATTTTTCTTGCTTCTGCATAATAAAGGTATTTTAATTATCATAATTCTATTTTCTCCTGTATTCCTAATATTTCTTTTATCTTGCTTATATTGTCTTGTGGTGTAGGTGTTGCTCTTACATAATTCTTACAGCCTACAACACCTACAAAGTTTTTATCTTCTAACTTGTTACAACCATAACAGGTTTTACATTTTGTTTCCATAGGCTTATAGTCCTAATTCTTCTAAAGTGTATTCCTTATCTTCTTCCATATTTTTGTACATAGTGTCTTTTTTAAATGGTGGTAAGTTTATATACCAATAATTATCGTTATTTTTTACAGTTATTCCAATTTTTGCTCTTCCAGTAGAAAAAATAAATTTTTCAATACTTCTAACTCTATCTCTAAAAGGTCTAATTACATCTCTTAAATATCTTTTTTCTGCTTCATCTAAGATTTCTACTTTAGCCTCATAAACTGTTGTGTATGTTGGTTCTTCTATCTTTATTATTTTGCCTAATGTATTTATTCTATCTTTTAGTTCCTTTAAGTCTGAATCATCTCTCCAACGTTTTTTATTGCTATAATTTCCATCATCATCTTTTACTAAAACTTCTCCATTTTCAAAAGTTATCTTTGTTCCTATTGGGCTTTTCTTTAAATCTTCGTAGGTGTATTCTGCTAATTGAATTTCTGCGGTTGTAAACCATTCTCCGTTTTCTACTTTGTAAGGTGCAAAACTTCCATCTGTTTTAATTATTTTATACACTTTTCCTAATTCAACCGCGCCTGTATGCTCTATAAAGCTTTTTGCAAATTTTACTCTATCTCCAACTTTAAATTTCATTTTCAATTCCTCCTACTTTTTCATAAACTGCTACAGTTTTACCTGTATATTCACACTTCTTTTTGTCTATTGCTTTTACATAACCCATTTTTTCTAACTCTGTTAGTCTTGGAGCTGTGTAATTTCTTTCTGTACTTGGTATTACTCCTATTTCAAAAAGTTCTACTGCTATTTCTTTAGCTGTTTTTGGTTTGTCTAATCTATCTAAAATCTGCTCATATCTCTTTTTGGTCTTTTCTTGTATGTCATTAAAACTTAATTGTCTTGTTTGAGTTGTTATTTTCATTTGTTATCACTCTCCTATTTGTTTAATATCCATTTTTTCTGCAAGTTGTCCTATCATATTTTTCATTTGCTCTGGTAGTAATTTTTGTTCTTTTTCTCTGTTTATAATTACTTCATACTGCTTTAAAAAATTACTTCTTACTACGTCCAGATTAAAATCTGTATTTGTTGCATAAGCTCTTAATTGTGCTGGACTTCCAAAGAATTTTTTAACTTCTGGACTATGTTTGTCAAATTCTTCTTGGGTTGTATATGCTCCGTTACAAATCATTTTATAAGCTTCTTCCCATGCTTCTATCGGTGTTCTTGCATTAGATGGATTTACCATCTCAATTGCATTTTTTCTAATATCATGGATTGTTGGAGGATATGGACTTTCTATAATAGTTTTCTTTACAGCTTGTAAAACTAGCCTGTAATCTAAGTCTCCTAAGCATTCAAACCATGTATTTATCATAAGTGTTTTTTGCTCTTTTGATTTTTCAGATATGCTATTATAATTACCAGCTAAAAGTGTTATTACTTGTATCGTTTCCTGTTTCGTCATTTTTTGCCTCCTCCCATAATTCTTTAAAATCGTTTATTCCATTCTCTGATTTTGAGCTAGTATATTTTCCCTCTAAAACATTAGTTGCTTTATCTGTTCTCATCAAAAAATCAAAATCGGCTTTCCAACCATTATCATTGTTTCCTATAAGAAAATCTGTAGAATTAGTTATCTGACATATTTCAATAAATTGTTCCTCTGTAAATTCTTTAAGAAATTTATCAATAGCTTTCTTTCTCTTGTCTGTAAGTTTTTGAACCTGAGGCAAGTTGGGACAATATTCGTTGTATATATCTTTTATTCTTATTCTTTTATCTTCTTTTTCTTTTCTATTATCTTCTTTTTTATTGGGAGCGATTACTCGTCGAGGACTCGTCGAATGTTCGTCGAATAATCGTTGCATTGTTGTTTCATCATATTCTGGTATCTTGCTTTCTGTTGGTCTATCTATCTTTTGCCAAGTATTCCAGTTATAAAGGCTATAATAACTACTTCCGTTACAAGAGTAAAAGATTACGGACATATTAGAGCTTATCTCTGATAAGGTTTTATCTATGTCGGCACTTCTTATACCTTCCTCGTAAGGGAATAATGTAGACTTTAAATATACTGGATTACTTCTTCCTCTGCCTTCATCATCAGCAAGAGAAAATAAACCGATAAAAACCAATTTCCCTAAAGTAGATAATTTACTAAAATCTTCACTTTGCCAAATATTAGGGTCTATCATTCTCTTTCTTGCCATTGCTTTCTCCTTTCGTAAAATTTAAGGGATAAAACTATTTCTGTCTTATCCCTTGATGTATGATTTTCCTATTAATTTAATAAATTCTTCTCTTGTATGTGTTTTTTCATATTCTTTTTGTACAAACCTTTGTAAAAATTTTAATATTTTATTATCTTGATGACACTTTCTACAGAGTGGAACTACAAAACCATTTTTTATACTTCTTTTTCTGTTACTTCCTCCATATACTTCGTGTAAATCATTTCTTGGTATATCTTTAATTCCTTTTTTTGTACATATATAACAATGTTTTAAATCATCTGTTATAATACTGTATCTGTCATTTTCTAATTTTGCTTGTTTCTTAGTTTTATTTTTTATAAGTTTAATTTCTTTGTATTTCAATTTTGAGCAACTTTTACATTTATCTAATGTAATTACTTGTTTATTTAATCTGCAAAACCAATATGGCAAATATTTTTTACTTCTCCTTGTTAAATACATACAATGCATTTGTTAGTCCACTCTTCCAAAATTCTTTAAGTCATCTCTGGCATCTCCATAAAATACTCTACAATCAATGTGCATTTCTTGAAGTGTTCTGTACCTTTGATAAGCCCATTGTTGAAAATCTGTTTTAGAAATTCCATATTCTTTTGCATATAGCTTGGCATTACTTGCTATGTCTGACCACCTCTGAGAAAGCATTAAGCATTTACTTGTTAAGGCATATAACGTGTCTATATCTTCTGGTGTTTTATTTTCGTAATACTTACATACTTCATCAAACTGTTTGCAATCTTCTTTTACATATTCTTCAAACTGACTTTTCATTTTTACCTCTTTCTACGTGTTCGTGCATAAACACATACTGCGAATTATCGCCCATATTTTGCAGTAAAAAATCTATTGTTTGTCCTTTACTCAAATGTGTATCTTTTACTCTATATTCATAGCAATATTGTTGTCCTTGCTGTTTTTCTCTTATTCTTTCTTCTAGTTCTTCATCTGTATAATTACCTTCAATAAGATATAAATCATAGTTTTTTGCTATTATTCCTTCTAAAGTTTTAGTATCTGTTGCATATATAACCTTATAATCATCAAATAGTACTCTATATCCACATTGAGGTACGTCGTGGTATAATTTAATGGGTACAATTTTAAATAGCTTATAATCGTACCTCGTGCCAATTTTAAGTACATCTATGTTTCTTCTATCTACACCGCACTCTAATAAAGGTTCCAATAACCACTCACAACAAGCAAATCTTAATGTTGGTCTTTCTTGTGCTAATCTCTTTATTGTTTCTTTTTTAAAGTGGTCTCCGGTGAATATGTGTCAATAACACGATTTTTAAGTTTTTATAATACTTTTGCAATCTTTTAAAAGTTACTCCACAGTCTATTAAAATTATGTTTTTTATAATTACTGCATTTCCTGAACTACAACTTGCTAAAATTTTATAATTCATTCATTGATACCTCTTTTTCAGTAGTTTCATCTTGTACTGTTGTTTCTTCTTGTGGTTCTTCCTGTTCAATAATTTCACTTTCTTCATTATCTACGTATTCATATGTTCCATCTGTGTTTATTGTTGCCATATCTTTTTCTACTGCTTGTTGCATATCGATACTCATAATTCCCCATTTAGAAATTAATTGTCTAAGCATTGTTTTATATGCCATACCATCAAAATCTTTTTCCCAGAATGTATATCCTTTATGTGCTGCATAACCTTTTGAATATTTTAATGCGTGTTTTTCCATTTTTGATTTTGACCAGTAAAGAGATTTTCTAAAACCATTAGTATATTCAAACATTGCATAATATCCTATTGTTTCTGCGTTTTCTCTTTCTTCTTCATCTTCTATAAGGTTTACTTCTATTTCTTCATTTAATGGATCATATTTAATTAATTCTTCTTTTTTTATTGCTAATACATTTAACTTTTTATACTGTCCACTTCTAATTGCTAATTGAATATAACCTTTATAACCTAATTGAAATTGTGCCACTTTATAACCTTTTTTACTGTCATTAAATGGTACTAAATAATATTGACCTAATTGTGGACTAGGGCTTAAATTAAGGCTTTCTCCTAATAAAGCTCCACTTAATATTGTTCCAGCATCACACTCTTGTAATGCTTGATTTGTTGCTACTGCACTTGATATACTTGCTATAAATCTTGTTGCTCTATCTTTATCTCCTAAAGTCTGATTTATTAAATTTTTATACATATCACTTTGTATTGCTACGCTAAATTTTGGTCTATTAGTTGCTTTTACTAAATTACTCATAATCGTATCCTCCTTCATCTAAAAAATTCTTTAACTCTTTTAGTTTAGTTTTTGTTCCTTTGACTGTAAATTTAAGTACTAATATTTCCTCTTGCTCCTCTACTTTTGGTGCTTCTATTACAAAATCATCTAAAGCATTTTTAGTTGCTATTTCTTGCTCTTTTATAGATATATCAGCTTGTCTTTGTGCTTCTTCTAATTGTTTGTTTTTTAATTCTTCTTGTTTTCTCTTCTCTTCTTCTAATAACTTATGTCTGTTTGCAACATCTTGTATTGCTCTACTAACGTTTAAATTTTGTTTGTATTCGACTAGTATTTCTTCTTTGCATTCTTGTGTTTCTATTAACTGTAAATCATCTATTATTTCATCTATAAATTTCTTTGCCTGTTCTTTTAAACTTTTCTTACTAGCTGTTAATGTTACATTTATATTTGCTTGTTTAAAATTAACGAAATCAATATTATTTGCTATTTTATATTCTTCAAAGTAGTCTTTTATCTCTTGCTCTTTCTGAGCTTTTAATTCGTTTTCTGTATTATCTATTTTTGTTTTTAAATCTACATCAGCACTTTTATATTTATCTGATATATACACCTTGTAAACTTCTTCAAATTGCATATATGGTGTTAATATTTGTTCTTTAACGCTTTTCCTTTGTGTTTCTAATTCTTTAAATTCTTTGTTTAAATCTGCTCTTACTTGTTTTATTGTCTTTACACTTTCTTCTGTACAAACTAAACTTTTTGCACTTTCCACTTTTTTGTCAATTTCTACGGATAATTCTTTTAAATGTTCCTCAATTTGAGGCAATTGTTTTACTATTATTAAATCTTTCATTAATCTTCACACTCCCTATCAAATTCATAAGCTATTCTTTCATCATACTCGTCCCAATCTACTTTATATTCTATTCTTGGTTGTAACATTAAATTTTCTAACATATTTTCCTCCCTCTTGATTTTTCTTTAAAAATTTGCTACAATATTAAAGAAAATCATATATTTATGTGTGTTTTTAGAGTTTGTTGTTTGTCGCTAATTTATCAACAAGCTCTTTTATTTTGTCGTCTCTGTCTAGTATTGCTTTTTCATTTTTTACAATATCTATTACTTTATTCTTAAACTTTTCTAAGCGATTTATTTCTAACTTTAATTCTAAATTTTCATTTCTTAAGTCCTCATTTGCCGATTTTTCTAAGTTTAAGTCTGCTTCCAAATCGTGTATTTTTTCTCCTTGTCTAATTACAGTTTTTATAAACATCTTCTTCACCCCTTTCTAATAAATAGTATTTTGCAAAAATGCCCATACAGTAAATATAACTGCTCCTGCATATAAACTTGCATATACTACAGCTCGTCCAATAAGCTCATAAATTTTACTCTTTTTCATTTTTCTCACCTACCTTTCACTTAAATAATCGTGATTTACGTTCACATATTCTTGCATTGCTTTTCTTGTAACTTTAAATGGGCTCGTATATCTTTGCACTGGTAATTCTGGGTCTCTAAACATTTTCTGAACCATGTTCTCACCAATATTAAATTCCTCATGCACTTGCTTTATTGTAAGCAATTCATTAGGGTCTTTACCATTTGCTACAAAGCTTACATCTTCTAATGCTTTTCTTACTCCTTGCTCTACTGCTGTTGCAATTAATTCTTTTAACTCTTCCATCTTCTCACCTTCTTTCTATTTTTGTACCGTGTCGCTATTCGTTTTGTTGCGTTTCGCAACTAGTTGGTTAAAAAAAATATAAGGGTATATCTTCTTTCTTTATGCCTATTAATTGGGTTATTTTGACAACTTCAACAAGATTAAATATTGATTTTCCATTTATCTTGTTGGATAATGCACTTAGAGACAATTTTAAATATCTAGCTAGTGTAACATAATTTATCTTTTTCTCTCTTAAAAGCCCTTTTAACTCTACAAGCTCTCTATACTTATTCATTTTATCACCTCTTTCTTTTTTTGCGTTTCGCAACTTTAATATACAACAATGTTTTTATTTTGTCAATAGCTTTTTGCAAAAAAATATAAAAATTTTAGTTGCAAAACGAAAAATTTTAGTGTATAATACTTTTGAGGTGTAAAAAATGAATGACCAAATCATTTTAGATAAGTTTTCTGAAAGACTTTTTAAGTTAGTAAAAGAAAATGGAACAGATATAAATATGTTAGCTAAAGCTTTAGGAATAAAGAGTAAATCAACTATATATAGATATATGAACGGAGAAATGTCGCCTAAAATAACGACTATAAAATATTTAGCTGAATACTTTAATGTAAATGAAGTTTGGCTTATGGGATATGACGTTCCTATGGAAAGAAACAATAAAATTGATAGTAACGTTTTTCCCATTGCGGATATTCCAAAAAAAGTACCTGTTGTTGGAAGAATATCAGCTGGTGTTCCGCTTCTTGCTACAGAAACCATTGAAGGATATGAGTTTGCTCCTTCATCTCAGATAAAAGAAGGATATACTTATTTTTATTTAAGAGTCCAAGGAGACAGTATGAACTTAAAATTTAATGAAGGGGATATTGTACTTGTACAGAAACAGGATAGTCTTGAAAATGATGAAATAGGAGTTATATTAGTAGATGGAAACGATGCAACAGTAAAGAAATATAAGACTGAAAATGGTCTCGTTATATTAGAACCAATGTCTACTAATCCAGCTAACACTGTTCAGATTTATAACCCTAAAAAAATTGATATTAAAATTGTTGGTAAGGTTATTTCTTATCAAGGTAAAATATAAAAATAAAGGAGTAGTAAAAATGGAATTTGAGGAAAAATTAAATCAATTTATTGAAAGAGTAGAAAAAATTCAAAAATCTATTAGCACAGAAGAAGCAACAAAAACATCTTTAATAATGCCTTTCTTTAGCATATTAGGTTATGATGTTTTTAATCCTAATGAATTTACACCAGAATATACTGCTGATGTAGGAATAAAAAAAGGTGAAAAAGTTGATTATGCTATAACAATAAATGGACAGCTAACAATTTTGATAGAAGCTAAGTCTATAAACGAAAATTTACAAAAGCACAGTTCACAACTTTTTAGATATTTCGGCACCACATCTGCAAAAATTGGAATTTTAACAAATGGAATTATTTATAAATTTTATACAGATTTAGAAGAGTCTAATAAAATGGATACAACTCCATTTTTAGAGATAAATATTTTAGAATTAAGAGACACTGACATAAACGAACTAAAAAAATTCTGCAAAGAAAGTTTTGACATTAATACAGTTATAAATTCTGCATCTAACTTAAAGTACGCTAATTCTATAGAAAAGATATTGTCTGAAGAATTTTCTAATCCTAGTGATGATTTTATACGTTTAATATTAAATAAGGGAGTATATGAAGGTGTAAAAACTCAAAATGTAATAGATAAATACAAACCTATATTAAAAAAATCAATAAATCATTATATAAACAACTTAATTAATCAAAGACTTCAAAGTGCTATAAATAATTCTTCTTCTGAAACAGCTGAAGAAAAAGATATTACAGAAACAGACGAAAATTCTATCGTTACAACAAATGAAGAACTAGAAAGTTATTATACTGTAAAATCAATTCTATCTGAATTTATTAAACCTTCTGATTTATATTACAAAGATACAAATAGCTATTTTGGAATATTATATGAAAATAAAGTTACCAAATGGATATGTAGAGTTTATTTAAAAGAAAGTATAAAATATATAATTATTCCTGATAAAGATAAAAAAGACGTAAAATATGAGATAGAAAATGTTTCTGACATATATAAATTTAAAAATGAACTTTTAACAAGATTAAAAACTTTTGTAAATATTTAAAAATAAATAGATAATGTACTCGGTCGCCAAACTTTATACATTATCTATTCTCAAACACTCTTGAAAGAGTTTTATTAATTATACAATTTTTAAAAGCTCTTTTCAAGAGAACAAAATTTTGAAAGGAGTTTTTTATTATGGGAAAAACAAAACAAAACGGAAATGGACAAGGTACAATATATAAGTCCAGTAGAACAGGATTATATATTGGACAATATTTTACAAATGGAAAAAGACACTCAGTGTACCAGAGAAAAAATGAAAAAATAGGAGATTTCAAAAAGAGGTTTAATAATATATTGACTTCAATTAATACAGGAACCTATATAGAAAAAAGTAATGAAACAGCTTATTCTATTATAGAAAAACATATTAAACAGAAATTTGAAGATAAAATTACAGGAGGACGTTCTTACGTAAGGGATAAATATTCTTTAAACTGCATAAGTAAATGTTGTTCAAACTTTATTAATAAGCCTATTCAGAAAGTTACATTTAACGACATTCAATCTTCAAAAGAATTAATGAAAGATTATTCACAGTCTGTTATTAATATGATGTGGAGATTATTGAAAAAAGCCTTTGCTATTGCATCTTCTCCTTCGATTGGATTAATACCTTTTGATATTATGAACGATGAAAACTTAAAAAGACCCGTTTCTAATAAAGAAACTAAAAAAGTTTATCCTCTTACTAAAGATGAAAGAATGAAATTTCAAGAAATATTAGACAATGAAGAACGTAATCACCCTTATCGAAATATAGTAAAATTAGAATGGATAACAGCCATGAGAATAGGTGAAGTATTAGCACGTTCTAAAGACGATATAGATAAAAACAAAACTAAACTTCACATTCATAATACTCTTACAAGAAATGAAGAAGGAAATATTATATTAGGAGAACATACTAAAACCTTTAATAAGCAAACTGGAATTGATGAAGGAGAAAGATATTTTCCTATTAATGCAGAATTAAATGAAATCATAAGAGAACAATTATCTAAAAAAGTAACAAATATATATAAACTACTGTTTTGGGACTATAAAAACAATACTTTCATATCAGGAAGTGAAATAAATTCATGGCTTGATAGAATTAACAAAAAATATAACATTTCTTCAAAAAGAATACATAATCACAGGTTACGTCATGATAGAATTACGCAGTGGAAAGAGGCTGGAATGGATATGGAAGCAATACAATATTTAGCAGGGCATGTAGAAGGTAGTACAATAACTACTGACGTTTATATAGATGTCTCACAGGAATATGCCTTTGATGAATTAAAAAAAATAAAATAAAAAGTCTACTGCATTACTATTGCATTACTTTTATAAAACAAAACTATGTAAAACATTGATATTTCAATACTTACATAGTTTTTTATTTTGGCGTAGGTGAGAGGGTTCGAACCTCCGCGCCGATTGCTCGACCTAGCAGTTTAGCAAACTGCCCCCTTCACCACTTGGGTACACCTACATATAAAATTAATTTTTATTCTATTGCATTACTTTTAAAAATAAAACCCTTGTAAGTAATGACATATCAATATTACAAGGTTTTATTGTTTTGGCGGAGAGGGTGGGATTCGAACCCACGGTACGCTATTAACGCACGCCAATTTTCAAGACTGGTGCCATAAACCAACTCGACCACCTCTCCACATGTCTTGCGGACAATTTATATATTAACATATTTAAATATTACTTGTCAAGAGATTTTTAAAATTTTCTTTTTATTTTTAAGTTTATATTTACTTGTGTTCTGTTTTACTTTAATTATTATACCCAAAAATAAATTATTATATCAAAAAAGCTTAAATATTTTATATATCTAAGCCTTCATATCTTTATTTATTCTCTTTTTTATAACTATTAATAGCTCTATCTATTGCAATTTTTTCTTCTTCAGATAAAGTATATTTAGAATTACCATTTTCTATAGGTTTAGCATAAATATTAGACATTTCCCTTGAATAAATACCATTAAAAATAACACCATTATTATGTTCATCAAGAAGAGCAAGAGTAAAACTCAAATCACTTCCTGTATCCTGAAATGCACTATATCTATATATACCAACTTTTTGCACACAGCCTTCTAAATCTTTATCTAATAAATTAATCTGATTTAAAATCTCTGCATTTTGTTTTTCTACTCTTTCAACTCTGTACATATAATTTTCTAAATCTTCTTGTAAATCCTTTCCATTTCCGAAGTTTTACCATAAATTTCTTATATTTTTTATTTAAACTTATAACTTTTCCAATTAAAATTAGAAAAGCTAAAACTAAAACAATTATAATAGAACTTAATATAAGTATAATATTATTAATTCCTAAACTCTCAATTAAACTTTCCATGTTATCACCTTTTTTATATTAATAATGATTTATTAAACCTAAAATTCTTTCTAAATCATCATTTGATGTATATTCAATAATTATCTTTCCACGTCTTTTTCCTGGATCTAATTTTACTTTTGAACCAAAAAATCCTTGGAAAGTTTCTTCTATGTTTTTAAACAAAACATGTCTTCTATCTTCTTCTTCTTTACTAATATTAATTTTAGCCTTGTTTTCCATTTGTCTTACAGTAGTACCTCTCTCAAGCATATGAATAGCTGCTTGATATTGCTTATCTGGATCTGTTATAGCAAGCAAAGCTTTACAATGTCCTTCTGTTATTTTTCCTTCTCTTACCATGTCCAATACTCTTGGATCTAAGTTTAAAACTCTTGCCCAGTTTGCAATAGTACTTCTTGCCTTTCCTAATTTTTTAGCAACTTCTTCTTGAGACATACCATAATTATCCATTAAAGTTTTAATTCCAGTTGCTTTTTCAATAGGATTTAAATCTTCTCTTTGCATATTTTCTATTAAAGAAATCTCTGCATTAACTTTTTCATCATCTTCCCTAATTATTGCAGGAATTTCTGTAAGTCCTGCTATTTTAGAAGCTCTCCATCTTCTTTCTCCTGCTACTATACTATAATAATCATCTTTTTTAGTAACAACAATTGGTTGTATTAAACCATATTCCTTTATAGAACCTGCAAGTTCTTCCAAAGCTTCTTCATCAAATCTTTTTCTTGCTTGATTTCTATTAGGTTCAACCTCTGTAATTTTTAAATTTTTTAAAGTATCATTTTCTTTCATTTGTTCTTCTTCTGGTACTGGTCCAAATAAAGCATCTAACCCTTTTCCTAAACCTGTCATCTTTGCCATTTTATTTATTCCCCCTATCTTTAAATTTTATTCTTGCATATGTTTTGCTTTTCTTTCTTCTTCATTATTTTTCAAAAATTCTTTAGCAAATTTAATGTAGCTTTTTGCTCCTTTAGAACGTGGATCATATTCTGTAATTGGCATACCATAGCTAGGAGCCTCGCTTAATCTTACATTTCTTGGTATAACTGTTTTATATACTTTGTTTTCAAAATACTTTTTAACCTCTTTAACGACTTGATTAGAAAGATTTGTTCTAATATCATACATTGTAAGTAATGCTCCTTCAATTGTAATTTCCTTATTTAAATGTTTTTTTACTAAATTAATTGTATTTAGTAATTGTCCCAATCCCTCTAATGCAAAATATTCGCATTGTACTGGTATTAAAACACTATTTGATGCAGTAAAAGAATTTAATGTAACCAACCCTAAAGAAGGTGGACAATCTATTAATATGTAATCAAATTCGTCTTTGATTATGTCAACCTTTTCTTTTAGTCTTTGCTCTCTTGACATCATAGATACAAGTTCTACTTCAGCTCCTGCTAAATTCATGTTAGCAGGGCAAATTTTTAAATTTTTAATTATTGTTTTTTGCATAGTTTCTTCTAATGATGTATCATTTACTAAAATATCATAAGTAGATGGCTCAATGTCCTTATCTAAGCCAAGACCACTTGTTGCATTACCTTGCGGATCTGCATCAATTAGTAATACTTTTTTCCCTCTTTTTGCTAATATAGTTGCTAAATTTACTGTTGTGGTTGTTTTCCCTACTCCACCTTTTTGATTTGCTACTGATATAATTTTTCCCAATTTTAAAGCCTCCATTTTTGGTTAATATTTATAAATAAGTTTTATTTTAAATTCACTATAATTGTATATAAATATAAAAAAAAAGTCAATAAAAATTTAATATTTTTTTGACTTTTTTTATCATTTTCCATTTTTCTTTTTATATTTTTTTCTTTCCATATTATAAACATTATTATATTATCAAATTTATACAATAGGCTCCTTAGCTGGCATTCCTGCTTTTCTTGGAAATTTATTCGGTGTGTTTTTTATCTTTTTTATAACAATAACACTTCTTCCTAAATCGCTTTTTGGTAAATTAAACAAATCCTTCTTTTCAATCTCTCCACCTAATATTTTAATTGCATTTTTTGCACTTGATAATTCTTCATCAATATCTGTTCCCTTCATGCAAATACATTTTCCATCTTTTTCTACAAAAGGCAATAGATATTCTGATAATGTTGATAGATTAGCAACAGCTCTTGATGTTGCTATTGTAAAGTTCTCTCTATAATTTTTATTTTTCCCAAAATCTTCTGCCCTTCCATGAACTGCTTCTATTTTTTCTAAACCTAATTTTTCAATTACTTCATTTAAAAAATTTATTCTTTTATTTAAAGAATCTAATAAAGTAATTTGTAAATCTTTTTTATATATTTTTAAAGGTATCCCTGGGAACCCTGCTCCTGTACCAATATCTATCATCTTAATATCATCTTTACCTATATATTTTGATATAGTTAAAGAATCTACAAAATGCTTCAAAATGATTTCTTCTGGTTTTGTTATTGCTGTTAAATTCATTTTATTGTTCCATTCTATTAACAAATTCATATAAATATAGAATTTTTCTATTTGTTCTTCATCCAACTCTATATTTAAATCTTTTAAATAATTATTAAATATTTTTTTAAACTCATCTAATTTCATTTTTTATCCTTTCAGGCTGTTTTTTGGGACGGGGTAAAAAAACAGCTTATTTATTTCTTTGTTGTAAATATACCAAAAGAACTGATACATCTGCCGGTGACACTCCTGATATTCTTGATGCTTGCCCTATAGAACGTGGTTTAAATTTATTTAATTTTTGTCTTGCCTCTAAACTAATTCCGTTCATTTTTTCATAATCTATATCTTCTGGTAATATCTTTTCTTCTAATTTTTTGAATTTTTTTACTTGTTCTTCTTGTAATTTTATATATCCTTCATATTTTATTTGTATTTCAACCTCTTCCTTTTCTTGTCTTGAAAGTTTTGGTCTATTAGGGTCTATCTCTTCTAGTAAATCGTAATTTAGCTCTGTACGTTTTAATAATTCACTCATCTTAGTTCCTGTTGTAAGTTCTGACGTTCCTACTCTTTTTAGTAAATCATTTACTTTTTCTTCTGGTTTTACTACTAATTTTTTTAATCTTTTTATTTCTTTTTCAATATTTTCCTTTTTCTTTAAAAATTTTTCATATCTTTCATTAGAAATTAAACCTACTTCATGACCTATTTTAGTTAATCTTAAATCTGCATTATCTTGCCTTAAAAGTAGCCTATATTCTGCTCTTGATGTCATCATTCTATAAGGTTCATTTGTTCCTTTTGTAACTATATCATCTATCAACACTCCTATATATGCTTCACTTCTATCTAAGATTATAGGTTCTTTACCATCTATTTTTCTTGATGCATTTATCCCCGCAATTAACCCTTGCCCTGCTGCTTCTTCATATCCTGATGTTCCATTTATTTGACCTGCCATAAATAATCCGCTAATTCCTTTATATTCTAAAGATAATTTTAAATTAGATGGATCTATGCAATCATATTCAATGGCATAAGCAGGTCTCGTAAATTCAGCATGTTCTAATCCAGGTATTGTATGATATAGAGCAATTTGTACATCTTCTGGAAGAGATGAACTCATTCCTTGGATATACATTTCTTCAGTGTCTAGGCCAACCGGTTCTACAAATGCTTGATGACGTGGCTTATCACTAAATCTTACCACTTTGTCTTCTATTGATGGACAATACCTTGGGCCTGTTCCTTCTATTACTCCAGCAAATAGTGGAGATCTATCTAGGTTTTTTCTTATTATTTCATGTGTTTTTTCATTTGTGTATGTTAAATAACAATCTACTTGTTCAAAATCTTTTGGTTCATTTTCAAATGAAAATGACTCTATTCCTTGGTCTCCTTTTTGGATTTCCATTTTACTAAAATCTATACTTCTTCTATTTATTCTAGCAGGTGTTCCTGTTTTAAATCTAATTAAATTTATTCCTAATTCTTTTAATGATTCTGATAATTTATTAGCTGCTGCTACTCCATCTGGGCCGCTTTCTTTAGAGTATTCTCCAATATATATTTTCCCTTTCAAATATGTTCCTGTTGCTACTATTACTGTTTTCGTTAAATAGATTGCTCCTAAATCTGTTTTTACTCCTTTTATCTTTCCGTCGTCGACAAATATATGAACAATTTCCGCTTGTTTTACTTCTAAGTTTATTTGCTTCTCTAATGTATGCTTCATTTCTGCTTGATATTTTTTTCTATCTGCTTGAGCTCTTAAAGAGTGTACTGCTGGCCCTTTTGATGTGTTTAACATCTTTATTTGAATCATTGTTTTGTCTATATTTTTTCCCATCTCGCCACCTAGGGCATCTATTTCTCTTACAAGATGTCCTTTAGAACTTCCTCCAATATGAGGATTACATGGCATATTTGCTATTGCTTCTAAGCTAATTGAAAATATTAATGTCTTTTTTCCAAGCCTTGCTGATGCTAGCGCTGCCTCACATCCAGCATGTCCTGCTCCAATTACTGCAACATCATATTCTCCTGCTATATATTCTCCTTTTCCCAATTCCATTTTATATTTCCTTTCTTTTTTAATTCCGCATGAAACTAAAATATAACTTTTATAATTTCCTCAATAAAACTTGCTGTTTTAGTTATACTTTTCGTTTTTTACATACCTCAACATATCTATTTTTCAATGTTTTTTCTACTTTGTCGAATTTTGTCGAAGACTTTTGTAAATATTTAGTTATCGTTTTCTTTTTTATGTTTATTTTTGTCTATTTGTGTTCGCCAATCACTTGTTTGTTTATGTGTGGTTTATTTTTTTCTTTGTTTAACATTTTAAATATGTCTATTTCTTTTCAAAATCAATTTTAATCAATTTTATCTGCTTTTTAATATAATTTTATATTTTCTTTATATAATTTGCTTATTTTTGATTTTCGTTGGTTATTTTCCTAAACAAAATTTAGAAAAGATCTCGTCAATAATATCTTCTGTTACCATATCCCCTGTTATGCAACCTAAATCTTCTAAAATATCTTTAATAAATATTGCTATAACGTCTAAAGGCATTTTTTCATTTAATGCTTGTTTTGCTTTTTTTACATTTTCATTTGCTTTGCTTATTAAATTTTTATGCCTCAAATTTGTAATTACTATTTCTTGATCTAAATTAATTTTATTTAAATCAAATAATTTCGTAATTTCATCATAAAGCTCCTCTATTCCTGTTTTATTTAGTGCAGAAATATTTATTATAGCTTTACTTATTTTTTTTAATCTCTGGTCATTCTCGTTTATTTTAGATGGCAAATCACTTTTGTTTAATAATATTATTACTCTTTTATTTTTTATTAACTCTAAAATTTCTAAATCTTCTTTTGTTAATTCTTCTGAAGAGTCAAATATTGCAATTATTAAATCTGCTTCTTTTACCATTTCCCTGCTTTTTTCTATTCCTATTTTTTCAACTTCATCCTTTGCTGTTCTAATTCCTGCTGTATCTATTAGTTTTAAAGGTATTCCATTTACTGTTACAAATTCTTCGATTGTGTCTCTTGTTGTTCCTTCATATTCTGTTACAATAGCTCTATCCTCTTTTAAGATTGCATTTAATAGAGAAGATTTTCCTGCATTGGGCTTTCCAACTATTACTGTTTTTATTCCTTCTTTTATCATTTTTCCATTATCAAAACTTTTTTCCAATTTTTCTAATTGTTGCCCTACACTATTTAACATATCTGAAACTTCTTTATTTGTTACTTCTTCTACATCATATTCTGGATAATCTATATCAACTTCTATATTTACCATTACATCCATTATTTCTTTTTTTATTTTTACTAACTTTTCTGATAAGTAGCCTTCTAATTGTTTTATTCCAGTTTTTGCCTCACGTTCTGATTTAGCATTAATAACATCTATTACAGATTCTGCTTGTACTAAATCTATTCTACCATTTAAAAATGCTCTTTTTGTGAATTCTCCTGGTTCCGCAAGTTCTGCTCCGTTTTTTAAGCACATTTCCAATATTCTCTTTACTACAACATTTCCACCATGTGAGTTTATTTCACACATATTTTCAGTTGTATAGCTTTTTGGTGCTTTAAAATACGAAACAAGTACTTCGTCTACAATTTCTTCATTTTCTACAATATTTCCGTATTTTATTGTATATCCTTTTATATTTTCTATATCTTCTTTTTTCTTTGGTATAAATATTTTATTTAAAACATCAAAGCAATTTTCTCCACTCATTCTTATTATACCAATTCCTCCTATACCGAGGAGCCGTAGAGATTGAGGCTATTGTACTCATATTTTTTCACCATCTTTCTATTATTTTTATTTTATATATATGTTAATATTTGTTTAAATATTTACTCATTGCTAACATTTTTATATATAGCATGTTTTTTTAAAAAAAGCAAGTAAAAATTTTATTTTTTACAAAAAAAGTCAAAGATAGAATTTACGTAACCCTTGTAAAATCTGACCTTTGACCTCTGATTTTATTTTTTAAATTTTTTTATTTTATTTTTTTAGTGATATAACTATTCTTCTATATGGTTCTTCCCCAACACTAGTTGTGTCTATTTTTGCATTACTTTGTAATTTACTATGTATAATCTTTCTTTCATATGCTTGCATTGGTTCTAATTTTATTGGTTTTCTTGTTTTCATAACTGTTTTTGCTACTTTTTCTGCTAAATCCTCTAATGTTTTTTCTCTTTTTGCTTTATATCCTTCTATATCAAGAATAACTCTTACTCTATTTTCTATTCCTTTACCTGCTATTGATGATAAAATATTTTGCAAAGCATATAATGTTTCTCCTCTATATCCTATAAGGAATCCTAGTTTTTCACTATTCATTTCAACAAAAATTGCACTTTTGTCTTTTCTTATGCTATATGTAGTATTTTCTGGTAAATTTGTTTTTAATTCGTCTAAAAATGTTTTTATATTTTCAACTGCTTTTTCTTGTTCTTCATCTGATAAAATAATCTCTTTTTTAGGCTTTATTTCTGCTCTTTTTTCTTCTACTTCATCTTTTAATGTCATTTCTATTTTTACAACTCTTGGAGCTAAAATACTAAAGAAGCTTCTTTTATCTTCACTTTCTAAAACTTTTATATCTACCATTTTTCTACTTACATTTAATTCTTTTAGTCCTTTTTCAATGGCCTCATTTGTTGTTTTTCCTTCAGAAATGATTGTTTTGCCCATTATTTATGTTCCTCCCTTTATTTTATTACTTTATTTAAAATTAGTCTTTCTAAAATCATAAGTATATTACTTACTAACCAATATAAAGCAAGTCCCAAAGGTGCAATAAATGCAATCGAAATCGACATTATAGGCATCATCCAAGACATCATCTTGTTTGTTTGCATTACTGCATCCATTTCATTGTTTTCATTTTCTGTTGGTACTAATTCTTTTCCTGTTGTTCCATCTATTTTTATTTCTTTATCTTCTTTATTCATATTTTTAGATTGCATTGCTGTAGTCATTCTTATTGAAATAAAAGAAGATAATATATATAAAACTGGAATTATATAAACAGTATAATCTGTCATATTTTGTTGTGGTATTTTACTTAAGTCTAATCCTAAGAAATTCATTTGTACATTTATTTTATCAATATTTTCATCATCTGGATTTTTTTCTTTCAACCAGTTTGCTTCTCTGATTATATCAATTTCAGGATAAACTTGACTTACAGTTTTATCATTTTCTTGTAATTGCTGTACATAATGATTTATACTTTCTTGTGGTACTTTTTGCATAAATGTTAATGGACTTCTTACCAAGTAAAATACTGATAATAGTAAAAGTAATTGAACTATTGCTGTTAAGCATCCACTAAAAGGACTCATGTTTTCTGACTTATATAAACTCATCATTTCTTGGTTCATCTTTTCTGGATCACTTTTATATTTAAATTGAATTACTTTCATTTTTTCTTGTAGTTTTGCACTCTTCTTTAAAGTTTTTTGTTGTTTTATCGAAAGTGGTAATAATAATAATTTTATAATAATCGTAAATAAAATTATTGCTATACCGTAGTTATTTATTAATTGATACAAAAATTGTAATAAATAACCAAAAATATTAGCAAAAAATTCGAACATTTATTATTTTCCCCCTATTTTTTTATTTTAATGGGTCATATCCACCTTTTGAAAAAGGATTACATCTTAAAATTCTATAAATTCCAAGACATATTCCCTTTATTGCTCCATATTTTTCTATTGCCTGTTTTGTATATTCTGAGCATGTTGGATAAAATTTACAATTTATATTTTTCGCTTTTAGCCATTTTGAAATATGCTTTTGATATTGCTCTATTAGCCATATCATTATTTTTTTCATTGTTGTTCCTCGCTTAAGATCCCTGCTCTATCAAATATTTTTTTCATGTCTTTTTCAATATTAGCATAATTTGCCATCTTTATGTCTGTTTTCTTTTTCCATAAAAAAACTATTGAATGACCTGTATTCACCTTGTCTTCAAGGTTTTTATAATTTTCTCTTATTAGTCTTTTTATATAATTTCTTTTAGTTGCTTTTCCTATCTTGGTTCCTATTGCTAATCCCAAAAGATTTTTATTTTTATAATTATTTTTCTTTATAAATGCTATAATGCATTTTCCAGAGTAAAATTCGCCACTTGATAGAACAGCTTTAAATTCATAATTTTTTTTAAACATTTCTGTTTTTTTCATTATTGTTTCTTCCTCCCTACCTAGAAAATCAGGTAGAAGAATCTTTTTATTTTAATTATTGATGTTTTATTAATATCCTAAGCACTTAATTTTTTTCTACCTTTTTGTCTTCTTGCTTTAAGTACATTTCTTCCAGATCTTGTTTTCATTCTTTTCATAAATCCATGTTCTCTTTTTTCTTGTCTGTTTTTTGGTTGATATGTTCTTTTCATTTTAGCACCTCCTACTGAATTTTTTTATATTAATCCTTACGGATTTTAAAATTTTACAAAATAACAAGTATATCAATTATACCTTAATTTTGCTATATCTGTCAAGAAGTTTTTAGGATTTTTTTTATAAAAATTATATTTTTTTTGTAATTTTTTTGTAATAAACCTTGAGTTTTCCACAGTTTTTTAACAAGTTATCCACAACTTTAAAATTTTTTCCACAATTTTATTGACTTATTATACCTAATTTTGTTATTATGTGTAAAGTAAAAGAAAAGTATGTTTTTTGTTGATATTACTTGAATTTTTGTTCGTAGAAAATTTGATTTTTATTACAAAAATATTACAAAGTTATCAACAGTTGTGGATAACTTTGTGGATAACTTTTCAATTTTTAGAAAGGATGATTTTAATGGCTATCGAAAAAGAAGAATTAATTGCAAAAATAAAAGAACTTTTAGAACCTGAAGTAACAAAAATATCTTATGATACTTGGATTTTGCCATTAGATATTAGGAGTATTGAAGGAAATCATATAGTTTTTACAGCTAATTCTGAGTTTCAAAAGGATTTTATTGAAAACAAATACAGAAGTCTTGTTTTTAATACATTAAGATATATAACAAATAAAGACTGGACTTTTTCAGTAGTTGATTTATCAAAAGAAGATAATTCTGATAATGGTAATAGAGATATTATTACAAATAATTCAGATACGCCTTCTCCTGAAGTAGAAATAAATAGGTCAACTCTAAATCCTAAATACACTTTTGACACTTTTGTAGTTGGAAATAACAATAGATTTGCTCATGCTGCTGCATTAGCTGTATGTAATAAACCTGCAAAATCTTATAATCCATTATTTTTATATGGTGGTGTTGGTTTAGGGAAAACTCACTTAATGCATGCTATTGGTAATAGGATTTTAGAAAATATACCTAATTCAAATATTTTATATGTTACATCTGAAAAATTTACTAATCAACTAATTAATGCAATAAAAGATAGTAAGAATGAATTTTTCAGAAATAAGTATAGAAATATTGATGTTCTTCTAATTGATGATATTCAATTTATTGCAGGTAAAGAAAGAGTTCAAGAAGAGTTTTTCCATACTTTTAATTCTTTATATGAAGATGGAAAACAAATTATATTATCAAGCGATAAGCCTCCAAGAGATATTCAATTTTTAGAAGATCGACTTAAATCAAGATTTGAATGGGGACTGCTTGCTGATATTTCTTGTCCTGATTATGAAACTCGTTTAGCAATACTAAGAAAAAAAGCTCAAGATGAAAAAATAATCATTGAAGATTTTATATTATCTGATATTGCTAATAAAATTGATTCCAACATCAGAGAACTAGAAGGTGTATTTAACAAAATTGTAGCAAGAGCTTCACTTACACATAGTCCAATTACTATAGAACTTGCTGAAAAAATTATAAATGAATTTAAGTATGAAAGTGAAAAAGTTATCTCTTCAGACTTTATAAAAGAAACTGTTGCAAAATATTTTAGTATAAATAAAGATGATTTAGCAGGGAATAAGAGATCTAACGATATAGCTTTTCCAAGACAAATTGCAATGTATTTATGCAGAGAAGTTGCAAGTATGTCTTATCCTCAGATAGGAGTTGACTTTGGAGGAAGAGATCATTCAACTGTAATGCATGCTTGTAAAAAAATAGAAAAAGAAGCAAAAGAAAAAAGTAATACAAAGTTAATTGTGGATAGTGTGAAAAACATAATCATAAATGGTAAAGAATAGTAGTAATAAAACTTATAAGATTTTTTTAAAATATCTGTTTGTAAAAACAAATTTTCAATCAACCATATTCTTTCCGTTCTTACGGAATAGGTACATTGGTTATCCACAAGGCACTGTTGATAACATGTTAATAAACTGTTGATAACTAAGTTTTACACATAAAAAATTTAAAGCTGTGGATTATTTAGTGAGTTATCCACTATTTTATCAACATCGTTTCTCTTAGGGCCATCAGTTATCAACATAGTTTTCCACAGTTTCCACAGGTCCTAATACTATTACTACTAATAATTATTATATTAATATAAAAATAATATATAAAAAGAGGAGGAAGTCAAAATGAAAATTATTTGTTACAAAGACAAAATTATTAAAGCTTTAAATTCTGTAGTTAAAGGTGTAGCTTCAAAAACTACTATGCCTATACTTGAAGGAATTTTAATACAAACTAATGATAATGAAATAAAATTAACTACTAATGATTTAGAAATAGGAATAGAATATGTAATGGATTGTGAAGTTCAAGAACAAGGAAGTACAGTAGTAAATGCTATAATGTTTAGTGAAATTATAAGAAAATTACCAGATACTGAAATTTATATTTCAGTTAATGAAAAAAATTTATTGGAAATAGAATGTGAAGGTTCTTTATATAAATTAGCTACAATGAATCCTGATGAATTTCCAGAATTACCAAAAATAGAAATTGAAAATTCAATAGAAGTTGAACAAAATACATTAAAAAATATGATTAGAAAAACAATTTTTGCAGTAAGTAATGAAGAAACAAGACCAATTTTTACTGGTTGCTTATTTGAAATTGAAAATAATAAATTAAATGTTGTTGCAGTAGATGGATTTAGACTTGCCTTAAGAAGTATTTATTTAAATAAACAAACTAATGATTTTAGTGCTGTAATTCCTGGAAAAACTTTAAATGAAGTTAATAAAATAATTTCTGATTCTTTTGAACCAGTAAAAATAGGAGTTGCAAAAAATCAAGCTTTATTTGAAATGGATAATTGTAAAATAGTTACAAGAATTTTAGATGGAGAATTTTTAAATTATAAAAATGTTATACCAAGTAATTGGGAAACAAGAATGAGAGTAAATAAAAGTGATTTACAAAATAGTTTTGAAAGAATTAGTTTAATTTCATCATCAACTATTGAAAAGGAAAAGAAATATCCTGTAAAAGTTCAAGTTGATATTGGAAAAATAACAATTTCTTGTACTAATCAAACAGGAGATGCAAAAGAGGAGTTATTTGTAGCAACAGAAGGAAAAAATTTAGAAGTTGGATTTAACCCAAAATACTTTTTAGATAGTTTAAAAGCAATTGATGATGAAGAGGTGTATGTGGAATTCGGAAGTAGCATTTCACCATGCTTAATAAAATCAATAGATAATAATGATTATACATATATGATTTTACCAATCAGATTAAAAGAATAAAATAAAATTAAATTAAATATAAAATTTAGAACGAGATAGGAAACTATTTCGTTTTTTGTTTTCCACAATTTGTTCTTTAAATGTGGATAATTAATAGAAAAATACAAAATGAAAAGAATAGTAAAAAATTAAAAAAAATAGAATAAATTAGAAAACAGGAGCTAATGATATGAAAACGAGCAAATTTAAAAATTAAATAAAAAGTAATTAAAATTGTTAAATAAAAAAAATAGCAAAAAATCGAAAAAAATAGAATAAATTAGAAAACGGGAGATAATGATATGAAAATGAGCTTTTTTAAACTTTTAATAAAAAGCAATTTAAATAATAAAATGAAAAAATTAGTAAAAAATCAAAAAAAATAGAATAAATTAGAAAACGAGAGCTAATGATATGAAAACAAGCCAATTTAAACTTTTAATAAAAACTAATTAAAATAGTTAAATGAAAAAATTAGCAAAAAATCGAAAAAAATAGAATAAATTAGAAAACGAGAGCTAATGATATGAAAACAAGCTAATTTAAAAATTAAAGAAAAAGCAATTTAAATAATGAAATGAAAAAAATAGCAAAAAATCGAAAAAAATAGAATAAATTAGAAAACAGGAGATAATTATATAAAAACAAGCTAATTTAAACTTTTAATAAAAACTAATTAAAATAGTTAAATGAAAAAATTAGCAAAAAATCGAAAAAAATAGAATAAATTAGAAAACGAGAGCTAATGATATGAAAACAAGCTAATTTAAAAATTAAAGAAAAAGCAATTTAAATAATGAAATGAAAAAAATAGCAAAAAATCGAAAAAAATAGAATAAATTAGAAAAAGGGAGATAATGATATGAAAACGAGCTAATTTAAACTTTTAATAAAAACTAATTAAAATAGTTAAATGAAAAAATTAGTAAAAAATTGAAAGAAATAGAATAAATTAGAAAACGGGAGATAATGATATAAAAACAAGCCAATTTAAACTTTTAATAAAAACTAATTAAAATAGTTAAATGAAAAAATTAGCAAAAAATCGAAAAAATTAGAATAAATTAGAAAACGAGAGCTAATGATATGAAAACAAGCTAATTTAAAAATTAAAGAAAAAGCAATTAAATTATTAAAATGAAAAAAATAGTAAAAAATCGAAAAAAATAGAATAAATTAGAAAACGAGAGATAATGATATGAAAACAAGCCTATTTAAAGTTTTAATAAAAAGCAATTTAAATAGTTAAATGAAAAAATTAGCAAAAAATCGAAAAAATTAGAATAAATTAGAAAACAAGAGATAATGATATAAAAACAAGCTAATTAAAAATTAAATAAAAAGCAATTAAATTATTAAAATGAAAAAAATAGTAAAAAATCGAAAAAAATAGAATAAATTAGAAAACGAGAGATAATGATATGAAAACAAGCCTATTTAAAGTTTTAATAAAAAGCAATTTAAATAGTTAAATGAAAAAATTAGCAAAAAATCGAAAAAATTAGAATAAATTAGAAAACAAGAGATAATGATATAAAAACAAGCTAATTAAAAATTAAATAAAAAGCAATTAAATTATTAAAATGAAAAAAACAGTAAAAAATCGAAAAAAAAAGAATAAATTAGAAAACGAGAGATAATGATATAAAAACAAGCTAATTTAAACTTTTAATAAAAACTAATTAAATTAGTTAAAAGAAAAAATTAGTAAAAAATCGGAAAAAATAGAATAAATTAGAAAACGAGAGATAATGATATGAAAACGAGCAAATTTAAAAATTAAATAAAAATCAATTAAATTTTTAAAATGAAAAAATTAGTAAAAAATCGAGAAAAATAGAATAGATTAGAAAACGAGAGATAATGATATGAAAACAAGCTAATTTAAACTTTTAATAAAAACTAATTAAAATAGTCAAATGAAAAAAATAGTAAAAAATCGAAAAAAATAGAATAAATTAGAAAATGAGAGATAATGATATGAAAACAAGCTAATTTAAACTTTTAATAAAAACTAATTAAATCAGTTAAATGAAAAAATTAGTAAAAAATCGAGAAAAATAGAATAGATTAGAAAACGAGAGATAATGATATGAAAACAAGCTAATTTAAACTTTTAATAAAAACTAATTAAAATAGTCAAATGAAAAAATTAGTAAAAAATCGAAAAAATTAGAATAAATTAGAAAACAAGAGATAATGATATAAAAACAAGCTAATTTAAACTTTTAATAAAAACTAATTAAATTAGTTAAATGAAAAAATTAGTAAAAAATCGGAAAAAATAGAATAAATTAGAAAACGAGAGATAATGATATGAAAACGAGCAAATTTAAAAATTAAATAAAAATCAATTAAATTTTTAAAATGAAAAAATTAGTAAAAAATCGAGAAAAATAGAATAGATTAGAAAACGAGAGATAATGATATGAAAACGGGCTTATTTAAAATTCTAATAAAATCTATTTAAATAATTAAAATGAAAAAATTAGCAAAAAATCGAAAAAAATAGAATAAATTAGAAAAAGGGAGATAATGGTATGAAAACGAGCAAATTTAAAAATTAAAGAAATAATAAAATGAAAAAAATAGTAAAAAATTGAAAAAAATAGAATAAATTAGAAAACGAGAGATAATGAGATTAAAATGAGCTTTTTTAAACTTTTAATAAAAACTAATTTAAATAGTTAAATGAAAAAATTAGCAAAAAATCGAAAAAAATAGAATAAATTAGAAAACGGGAGCTAATGATATAAAAACAAGCCAATTTAAACTTTTAATAAAAACTAATTAAATTAATTAAAGGAAAAAATAGCAAAAAATCGAAAAAATTAGAATAAATTAGAAAACGGGAGATAATGATATAAAAACAAGCTAATTTAAACTTTTGATAAAAACTAATTAAAATAATAAATTGAAAAAATTAGTAAAAAATTGAAAAAAATAGAATAAATTAGAAAACGGGAGATAATGATATAAAAACAAGCTAATTTAAAAATTAAATAAAAACTAATTTAAATAGTTAAATGAAAAAATTAGCAAAAAATCGAAAAAAATAGAATAAATTAGAAAACGGGAGATAATGATATGAAAACAAGCTTATTTAAAGTTTTAATAAAAAGCAATTAAATTATTAAAACAAAAGAATTAGCAAAAAATAGAGCAAGGAAGAAATGTAAAAAATGCTATGAAAAAGATTAAAAAATAACAAATTATAATTCTAAAAACCAAAAAACACAAAAAAACGACTTGCGAAAATAAAATATAAGAGGTTTTATTTTTTTAGGAATATAATTACATGCCTAAAATTAAATGTACAAAATATAAAAAAGAAAGATTTTTAATAAATTTAAAGTAATAATTAATAATAATGGGAAATAAAATAGAAAAAAATTAATAATAAAGAAATAATAAATAAAAAAAATAATAAATAAAAAAATAAATAATAAAAAAATAATTAAAAAAATAAATAAATAAAAAATAATTAAATAAAAATAATTAAATAAAATAATTAAATAAAAAATAAATAAAAAAAT
Organism: uncultured Clostridia bacterium; assembly: GCA_944387475.1. Lineage (GTDB taxonomy): Bacteria > Bacillota > Clostridia > TANB77 > CAG-508 > CAG-269. Next base: position 346 of record CALXFB010000006.1, on the reverse strand, counting down.
AAATAAAAAAAATAAATAAATAATTAATTAAATAAAAATTATTAATAAAAAATTTGAAATAAAAAATAGAATTTATATAAATTTTATTAAAAAATATTTTGAAAAAGAAAAATATAATAATAGTTTTTTTAAATATTTTAATAAAAAAGAATAGCAAAAAATAATAGAAAAGAGGTTACTAAAAAATAAGAAGATCTCAGAAAAGCAATATAAATTTAATAAGAAAAAAGAAGTAAAAAGATAAAAAACAAATAAATTAAAGCTTACGCAATAAAGAAAAATTAGAAGTTGGGTTATAAGTATAAAATTGATATAAAAAAAGATAAAAAGGTTTACATATATGAAA
>CALXFB010000005.1 GCA_944387475.1 uncultured Clostridia bacterium | reverse complement strand
AAGAAATAACTATGAATACAGATTAAGAGCAATAAGAGATGAAGCAGATGCAATAGAATTTGCAACAAGGAAAGGCTTAGAACAAGGTCAAGCACAGGGAATAGCACAGAAAACTGAAGAATTTGTAAAAAAATTGTTAGAAAAAAACACAAAAATAGAAGACATTATAGAACTTACAGGAGTAACAGAAGAAAAAATAGAAGAAATAAAGAAAAAACTACAAAAAAGTATATAAAAAATATATACAAAGCCAGAACAACTTTTAAAAGAATAAGAAAATAAAATAATGATTGAATGATACAAAAAAAGATGGTATAATTTAATCATTATTTTTATATTTTTTTTCTTAAAATTTAATAAAACATTCTAAATTATTCAAAAACTCACTAAAAGGAAGGTGAGATATTGAAATTTATAGAATTAGAAAAAATATTGCTAAATGATGGATGGTATAAATGCAAAGTAACAGGAGGACATTATCAATATAAACATAGTATAAAAAAGGGGAAAATAACAATATCAAGACATGCAAAAGAATTAAATAGAAATGTAGTATATACAATTTTGAAACAGGCAAAAATTAATAAAAATAATTTGAAAAATTTGTAGAAATTTTAATTTCCATATGATATACTAAAAATTGGTTTTAACAATATATCATATGGAGGTTTTTTTTATGGACAAATATGATTTAATAGTAGTAGGAATGGGACCAAGTTCAATATTTTTAGCATATGAACTGATACAAAAGAAAAAAGCAAAAAATGTATTGTTAATAGAAGAGGGAAAACCAGTAGAAAAAAGATATTGCCCTGTTGAGAAAAAAGGAGAATGTATGAAATGTAAACCTTTTTGTAATATAACAAGTGGTTTTTCAGGAGCAGGAGCATTTTCAGACGGAAAACTCTCATTATATAATAAAGAAGATGAAGATATTTATGTAGGAGGAAATTTGCATAAATATATAGGGGTAGAAAAAACAAAAGAATTAATAGATTATGCAGACAATGTATACTTAAAATTCGGAGCAGATAAACATTTAGAAGGTACGGAATATAAAGAAGAAGTATACAAATTAAAGAAAAAAGCCAAAAAAGAAGATATAGATTTAATAGGAATACCAATAAGGCATTTAGGAACAGAAAAAAGTCATGAAATATATAAAAAAATCCAAGACTATTTAGAAGAAAATAATGTAGAGATGATGTATGAAACAGTAGTAGAAGATTTGTTAATAGAAAATGGAAAAATTACTGGAGTAAAAATACATAAAGCAAATAATAAAGAAGAAAAAGAAAAATTGTTAGCCAAAAAAGTAGTATTAGCGGTAGGAAGAAAAGGAGCAGATTGGCTATCAAAAATGTGTGAAAAATATAAAATAAAAACAGAGCCAGGAGAAGTAGATATAGGTGTTAGATACGAACTAAAAGATGAGGTAATGAAAGATGTAAATAAATATTTATATGAAGGAAAATTTATTGGCAGACCATATCCTTTTAGAGACAAAGTAAGAACATTTTGTCAAAATCCAAGTGGATTTGTATCAGAAGAAGTATATGATGATGGTTTATCATTAGTAAATGGACATTCATATAAAGATAAAAAAAGTACAAATACAAATTTAGCAATATTAGTATCACATAATTTTAAAGACCCATTTAATAAACCAATAGAATACGGAAAAAATGTAGCAAAAAATTTAAATGAATTAGGAAATGGATCAGTTTTAGTACAGCGTTTAGGAGATATAAGAAGAGGAAAACGTACATGGCAAGAAGAATTAGAAAATAATGATGTAAAACCAACATTAAAATCAGCAGTACCAGGAGATATAACATTTGCAATAGGATATAGAACAATGACAGATATACTAAGGTTTATAAATGCAATGGATAAAGTAGTAGAAGGATTTGCAGATCCACATAATTTGTTATATGCACCAGAAATAAAATTTTATAGTAATAAAGTATTTATAGACAAAAACTTTGAAACAAGCATAAAAGATTTATATTGCATAGGCGATGGTGGAGGAATGACAAGAGGACTAATGATGGCATCAGCAAGTGGAATACAAATGGCAAGAAATTTAATAAAATTGGAAAAAAAGGAGGAAAAATAGAATGACAGAAGCAGATAAAAATTTTATAGAAACATGTAAAGAAATATTAGAACATGGGTATTCATCAGAAGGAACAGAAGTGCGTACAAGATGGGAAGATGGAAGTAAAGCAAATTACATATCAATAGTAGGAGTAAGTAATAAATATGATGTAGAAAAAGAATTTCCAATGATAACTTTAAGGAATAATTCTAAAACAATATATAAAGCAATTGATGAGATATTATGGATATGGCAAAAGAAATCAAATAATGTAAAAGATTTAAATTCACATATATGGGATCAATGGATAGACGAAAATGGTACAATCGGAAAAGCATATGGGTATCAGTTAGGAAAAAAATATGAATTTAGAACAAAAGAAGGAATAAAGAAAATGGATCAAGTAGATTATGTACTATATTTGTTAAAAAATGATCCAGCAAGCCGTAGAATAATGACAAATCTATTTAATCATGAAGAACTAAAAGATATGAGATTAGAACCATGTGCATACGGTACACAATGGCTAGTAAAAGAAGGAAAACTACATTTAATATTAAATCAACGTTCACAAGACATGCTAACAGCAAATGGTTGGAATGTAATGCAATATGCAGTACTTCAGCATATGTTTGCACAAGTAGCAGGATTAAAAGTAGGAACATTAACACATAATATAGGAGATTGTCACATATATGATAGACATATACCATTAGTAAAAAAACTAATAGAAGAAGCAAAGCCAATAGATGTACATCCAAAATTAGTAATAAAAAATGATACCAAAGATTTTTACCAGTTTAAAGTAGAAGACTTCGAAGTACAAGACTATGATTATCAAAAAGAAATAAAAATAGGAAAAATACCAGTAGCAGAATAACTGTTTTTGGGGACGGGGTCAAAAAACAGTTTAAAAGAAAAAAGGAAAATGTAAAAAAAGAAGAATAAAAAATATATAAATAAAGGCTGTTTTTTGACCCCGTCCCAAAAAACAGCAAGGAGGAATAGAGATGCTTAGTATAGTAGTAGCAAAAGCAAAAAATAATATAATAGGAAAAGATAATAAATTACTATGGAATTTACCAGAAGATTTAAAACATTTTAAGGAATTAACATCAGGACATACTATGATAATGGGAAGGAAGACATTCGAATCCTTAGGAAGAGTTCTTCCTAATAGAAAACATATAATATTTAGCCAAAATCCGGATTTTAAAGTAGATGATGAAAATGTAGAGGTTGTACATTCATTACTTCAAATACAAAATTTGATAGAAGAAAAAGAAGAGGTTTTTGTAATTGGTGGTGCAATGATTTATAATTTTCTTATGCCTTATGTTAAAAAAATGTATGTAACTGAAATAGAAAAAGATTTTGAAGGTGATACATTTTTTCCTATTATAGATAGTGAAACTTGGAAAGAAACAAGTAGAGAAAAAGGAATAAGGAATGAAAAAAATAATTTAGATTATTATTTTGTAACTTATGAAAGAATAAAATAAAAAGATAAGAAAAATAAGTAAATAAGAAAAATAAGTAAAAATTAAAATATAATAAAAAGAAAATATAAAAAAGAAAATGAATTATAAAATAATAGCTTTTGGTTAGAATACTTTTTAGGAGGAATTTTTAGTATGTTTAAACCAAAAGCTATTTATTATGAGAAAAATATTTTAAATTATGAGTTGGGAAAAGAGTTGTTTGAAAAATATAAAGAAGTTTCTAAAATAGAAATTGAAAATCACAATAATATTGAGGAGATGAGAAAAAAACAAAATAAAGATTTTCCTGATATGAAGAAAAATTTAATTATAGGTGTTAGGAAAACACATAAATTTGTTGAAAACCATAAAACATCAGACTATTTAGTACCATATACATCATCACGGCTGTACTGCTGCTTGTATGTATTGTTATTTAGTGTGTAATTATAATAAATGTAGTTATCTAAGATTGTTTGTAAATAGAGAAGAAATGCTTCGGAAAAATTATAAAAACAGCAAAGACATCTGAGAAAGAATTAACATTTGAGATAGGAAGTAATAGTGATTTGATATTAGAAAATAGTATAACAAATAATTTAGTATGGACAATAGAGAATTTTAAGAATGTAGAAAAGGGAAGACTTACTTTTCCTACTAAATTTGATATGGTAGATGATATTTTAAATTTAAACCATAATGGGAAAATAACTGTTAGAATGAGTGTAAATCCAGAGTATATAATAAATAGAGTGGAGTTCGGAACATCAAGGCTTGATAAAAGAATAGAAGCAATAAATAAATTAAAAGAAGCGGGATATAATGTAGGGATTTTAATTGCACCAGTTATTATGGTAGAAAACTGGAAAGATTTATATTTAGAATTGATAAAAGAATTGGAAAGTAAGTTATCTAAAAAAGTAAAAAAAGATGCTTTTTTTGAGATAATATTTATGACCTATAGTTATGTTCATACAAAAATAAATGAAGAGGCATTCCCTAATGCAATTAATCTTTATAATAAAGAAATTATGAAAGGAGGAGGAAGAGGTAAATACAGATATAAAGATGAAATAAAAAAAGATGGAGAGAAATTTTTAAAAGAGCAGATGGAAAAGTATTTTCCTAATAATAAGATAGAGTATATGGTATAAGTAAAATTTTTGTAAAAAACAAAATTCCCAAAAAACTTGAAAAAAATGAAAAAACAATGTAAAATAGATAAGTAGAAAATACGAGGAGAAAGAAAATGTATTTAATAGTAGGTTTAGGAAATCCAGAAGAAGATTATAGTAACACAAGACATAATATGGGATTTGATACAATAAATAAAATAGCCAAAGAATATGGGATTGAAATAAATAAAAAGAAATTTAAAGGATTATATGGAAATGGAATAATAGAAGGCAAAAAAGTAATCTTGTTAAAACCACAAACATATATGAATTTAAGTGGAGAAAGTATACAAGAAATTGTAGATTTTTATAAAATAGAAAATGAAAACATAATAGTAATCTATGATGATATGGACATAGACTTAGGAACAATAAAATTAAGAAAAAAAGGGAATCCAGGTTCTCATAATGGAATGAAATCAGTTGTAAAATATATAGGAACAGAATTTCCAAGAGTAAAGATTGGAATAGGAAAACCTCAAGATGAAGATTTTATAAAATATGTAATAGGTCCAATACCAAAAGAAGAAAAAGAAATGTTAGAAAAATCAACAACAAGAGCAAAAGAAGCAGTAGTAGAAATAATAAAAAGCGGAATAGACAATGCAATGAATAAATTTAATTAAAAAGAAGGAAGGTTGAAATGACAGAAATATTTGTACAAAAAAATGAAAACAAAAAAGAAATAGCACTAGTAGAAAATGGAATACTAGTAGAATATTATGAAGAAGAAAACGAAGAAGATAGAAAAGAAGGTAATATTTATATAGGAATAGTAAAAGACATAATAGAAGGAATGCAATCAGCATTTGTAAATATAGGAACAGAAAAAAATAGTTTTATACATTTAAAAGATGTATTACCTAAAATAGACGAAACAAAAGAAAAAGTCGATACAAGTATTAATATAAAAAATGTATTAAAACCGAATCAAAAATTATTAGTTCAAGTAAAAAAAGATAGTAATGATAAAAAAGGAGCAAGAGTTTCTACACATATAAACTTGCCAAGTAAATTTATAGTATTAATGCCAAATACTAATATAATAACAATATCACAAAAAATAGAAGACAAAAAAGAACAAGAAAGATTAATAAAATTAGTAAAAGAAAACCTAAGTAAAAATAATGGAGCAATAATTAGAACATCAGCAGAGGGAAAAACAGAAGAAATAATAAAAGATATAAAAAATATAGAAGCAAAATGGAATAAAATTACAAGTATAAATATTAATCCTAAAAATAATAAACCACAATTATTATATAAAAGTGAAGATATTTTAGAAAAAATACTTATAGATTTAGTAGAATGTAAAATTAGTAAAATAATAGTAAACAACAAAAAAGAAAAAGAAGAGATTGAAAATAAACTAAAACAAAATGCAGAATATAACAATATAAAGCTTGAATTAAAGGAAAATGAAAATATATTTGATACATATGATATAGAAAAACAAATACAAAAATCAAAAAATAGAAAAGTATGGCTAAAATGTGGAGGATTTATTACAATAGACAAAACAGAAGCATTAACAGCAATAGATGTAAACACAGGAAAATATATAGGAACAAAGAAATTAGAACAAACGATATTCAAAGTAAATAAAGAGGCAACAATAGAAATAGCAAAGCAAATAAGATTGCGTGATACTGGTGGAATAATCATAATAGATTATATAGATATGGAAAATGAAGAGGATAAACAAAAAATAGTAAAACTATTAAAAGAACAATTAAAAAAAGATAGAAGTAAAACACAAGTAGAGGGATTTACAAAATTAGATTTAATGGAAATGACAAGAAAACATATATGTAGTCACAAAGAATGAGACAATTTGAGACGAAAAGGGACGGGGAATTTTTGTCTCAAATTGTAAAATAATCTAAAATGAGACAAAAATTCCCCGTCCCCTTTTGTCTCAAAGGAGAAGAAATGAACGTAGGTTTTATATCACTAGGTTGTAGTAAAAATTTAATAGACACAGAAATAACAATTGGTAAATTTAAAGAACATAATTATAATATAGTAAATGATGAAAAAGAAGCTGATATATTAGTAATAAATACATGTGGTTTTATTGACTCAGCTAAAGAAGAGGCAATAAACACAATTTTAGAAATGGCTGAATACAAAGAAAAAAGATGTAAATACCTAATAGTTATGGGGTGTTTAGTACAAAGATATGGAGAAGAATTAAAAAAATTACTCCCAGAAGTTGATTTATTTATAAAATTAGATGAATATGATATTTTATGGGATAAAATAGAAGATTTAATAAAAAGAGGAATAGTAGAAAAATTTAGAACAAAGAAAACAACAAAAATATCAGAAATAAAACCATTGCCAATGTTTAGTAAAGAAGAATTCTTAGAAAGAACAATATCAACAGGTGAAAATTATGCATATTTGAAAATAGGTGAAGGTTGTAGCAATAAATGTACATATTGTGCTATTCCATATATAAGAGGTCCATTTGTTAGCAGAAAAAAAGAAGACATTATAGAAGAAGCAAATAAATTAGCTAAAAAAGGAATAAAAGAGTTAATAATAATAGCACAAGACACTACAAAATATGGAATAGATTTATATGGAAAAACTTGTTTAGCAGAATTGCTAAAAGAGATTAGTAAAATAAAAGAAATAAAATGGATTAGATTTTTATATTCATATCCAGAAGGAATAACAGATGAACTAATAGAAGAAGTTGCTAAAAATCCTAAAATAGTAAAATATTTTGATATACCAATTCAGCATATATCAAACATAGTTTTAAAAAGAATGAATAGAAAAACAAGTAAAGAAGAAATTATAAAATTAATTTCTAAAATAAGAGAAAAAATACCAAGTGTGGTGTTAAGAACAAGTCTAATAGTAGGTTTTCCAGGAGAGGAAAAAGAAGATTTTGAAGAATTATTAGAATTTGTAAAATGGGCAAAATTTGATAAATTAGGAGTATTTAAATATTCAAAAGAAGATGGAACACCAGCTGCAAGGCTTCCTAAACAAATACATGGAAATACAAAAACTGCAAGATATAATAAAATAATGAAAGAGCAACAACAAATTTCTAAAGAAATTTTAGAAAAGAAAATAGGAAAAACTTTTGAGGTTTTAGTAGAAAATATATCATTTGATGAAAAATATTATATAGGAAGAACAAGTATAGATGCACCAGATATAGATGGACTAGTATATATAAAAAATGATGAAAATTTAAATAAAAAAGAAGAAAAAGAAATTTTAGGGAAATTTGTAAAATGTAAAATAACAGATGTAAATTCTTATGATTTAATAGGAGAAATAATTTAAGGAGGAAATTATGAGAATTACCTTAGAAAATGGAGAAAGTATAACGATAACAGTAATTAGAAGTACAAAAAATAATGATTTATTAGAATATTATGTAGGAGATATAAAAATAGGAGTATTAGAAACAGATGTTATGTCTGATAACATATTAATACTTCAAAATACTTTAGGAAACGAATTGTCTTCTCAGATTAAGGATAGTATAAATAGATTACCAAGAGAAGAGATAGAAAAAGAAGGAGATTGGACAAGAAAATTAGATACATATTTAAAAGAATTCGGAAAAAGAGATGAAAAAATAAAAAGTTTAACACAAATAGAACTTGATGATGAAGAGGAAAAAGAAGAGGAAGAAGAAAGCAAAGAAGAAAATAAAAATGAAGAAGAGCCTCAGGAAAAAGTAGATTTAGAAAAAGATGAAGAGGAAGAAAAAAATAAAAAAAGAGGTTCTGATATAAATGATGTAAATATAAAACAATCAGTAGAATTAGACGAAAGAGCAAATGATATGCATGATGTAAGAAAATGGCTTGGACTTCCACAAGAGGTTAAAAGTATAGGAGTTATTGAGTCATATCAAATGAGTAACCTGCAAAATGAAAATGGGAAAAATTATGATAATTCTACTACAAGATATTCTTTAGTAGCAATAGGAAAAGATGGGAGTGTAAAACCATTATCAAAATATTTACCAGATTTAGAAAAAAGAGATAGTAGTGGAAATGACCCAACAAGAGAAACATATCAAGTAGATACTGAAGGAAGAGTTGAAAAAGATGCAGTTCTTAGTGAATATCAATTCGGCTCAAAAATAATACAAATAGATAATAAAGAAATGGGAAGAATTGAAATAAATATCGGAGAAGAGGCACGAAACTCTACAAAGTCAATGGGAGTGCAATTAAGAGCAGAAAATACATTATTTGTAACAGACACAAGTACAAGAAGCATAATTGGTGAATATGAGAAAAATGGTGAAGATACAGTTGAAGAAAATATAGAAGAAGCGGAAAAACATCCAGATCCTAACACCCATAAAATGGACGAAAGAGATATAGATGGAGACCCAAAGACTCTATCTCATATACATGTTGGAGATAAAGTTGTTTTAAAAGATGGAACAGAACTTACATTTGAAGATTTAGCAAAAAGATGGGGATTTTATAAAGACGATGGAAAACCAGATGGAGAATATGCTAAAGAAAAATACCAAGAAGAACAAAATAGGAATTTAGAAAAAGAACCAGAAGATGTTGTAGAAGAATTAGATGAGGAATTCCAAGATCCAAGAATACAAAATCAGAGGTAAGAAAAAATAGCTGTTTTTTGGGACGGGGTCAAAAAACAGCTATTGTGGTTCAACATGTACTACAGTTTTATAAATATTATCTAATTTATTTACTGATTTTTCTAATTCATCTGCAAGTAAATGGCTTTTAAATGTGGACATATTACCATCTAAACCAATTGTTATAAAAACTAAGTATTTATCGCCAACAGGAGTTGAAACAATGTCTTTTACATCTTGAATTTCTTTATAAGTATGTGCTATTTCTAATATTAAATCTTTAGTTTTACTATCTACACTAATATCCATTAAAACATTATAACTTTCCATAAAAATAGTAATACCTGTATAGCATATCCATAAAGAAATACCAATTCCAACCACACCATCAAACCAATAAATATCAAATAAAGTTAAGATTATGGAAATTAGTGTAAAACTAGTTATTACACAATCATTTCTATGGTCTTTCATATTAGCTTCAAGTAAAATACTTGGATGCTTTTTATTTGCTGAATATGTATATAAATATAAAGAAAGTTTTGTTACTATTGTAATTATACAAGCAATTATTAAAAACCAAGAAAATATCAGTTTCTCACCAGAAATTAGAGACACAATAGAGTCAAAAAGTAGTTTTGCAGAAACTATTATCATAGCTATACTAATAAACATAGAAAAGATATATTCTGCTTTTCCATGACCTAAATTATGATCTTCATCTTGAGGAACACTTGCAATTCTATTTCCGATAAATGTCATTAAAGAAGCAAAGATGTCTCCTGCACTATTTACACTATCTGCTATCATAGCTTGGCTTTTACTTATAAAACCAATACTTGCTTTTATGATTAATAAAAATATATTTCCAATTATTCCTAAAATCCCAGCTCTTTTAGTAACTGTATATTTTTCTTCTTGTTTTTCCATTTTAAATATAACCTCCATATAATGTGTTATTTTAATTATATTAAAATTACAATAAATAATGTTAGGCGGGGTCAAAATAACTTTGCCCCGCTTGGTATAAAACTATTATATACATACACTTATCTTAAGTCAAGAGGTTTTTAAATTTTGAAAAAATAATTGCAAAAAAAATATATAAATGTTATAATGAAAAAGTACAAAAGGAAAAATAAGAGGTGGAAAAATGACTACAATATTAGCACTTATATATATATTAATATTTGTTATATTTGCATTAGTAGCATATGCTGTATTACAATTAAAATTATTCGGAATAAAAATTAAAGATTTCTGGTCTTTTATAGAGGCAAACCAGATGCTTGATAAATTATATAGATTTGCAAAACAGTACGAAAATATGTCACCACAAGAACAAGTAATATATTTATCAGAAGCAGAAAGAATTTTTAAAGCATTCGATAGTGTTCCAAGTGAATTGTGGGAAGAAGAATATGATAAATATAAAGAAGTTTTAAGTAAATATAAAGATATAAAAATGATAAGATGGGCAAATACATCTAAACAAAAAAATTAAATAAAATCCCTTAAAAGTCTTTTTAAGGGATAATTTATTCTAAAATCTTATAATAATTAAACTTAAGAAAGCATAAGCATAACGAAATGCTTTTTTCATAAATAATCTTGATTTTAATACTTCAAATGTTTCACTAGTTGCACAGTATTTATCAACAAATGTTAAAACAAAACCTTCTAAAGATTTTGGTAGTTCAATTGTAACAGGCCACATGTGTTTTACAATCATATCTTTTTCTTTTTCGTTTAAATCAAATAATTTACAAGCATTTTCACATGCTGTTTTTCCATGAGTGAAAGCATGTAAGCCTTTTCTATCTTCTTGTCTTTTTCTCCAATCATATAAAAATAGATCATGTAGCATTGCAGCTCTTGTTGCTGATTTATAGTCTAAATTATATTTTTTACAAATAAGATAGCAATAAAAAGCAACAACATAGCAATGGTCAAAACAAGAAGTTTCATAATGTTGTCTAAAATTTTTCATCTTAAGAACGGTTTCATTTGTAATTAATGGTTCAATTATTTTTTGAAATTCTCTATCATTTTCAATTAAATCTTTTAAATATTGTTTCATATTTTCCCCTTTACATTATTATTTTTTTAAAATAATGCTCTCTACTATTAATTATACCATAAAAATTAATAAATGTGCAAATTTTAATAAAAAATTAATAAAACAGGAAAAACATTGAAAAATAAAGAAAAAATACATAAAAATAATAAAAAATGGATGAAAACAAAGAAAAATTAAAGGAAAATATTGCATTTGTTTATAATAAATAGTATAATAATAAAGGTAGCTAAATAAATATTAAGAAAGAAAATAATTTTGGAAAGAGGTAAAAAAATGGATTATTTATATATACTAAGAGAGGCTTTAGTATGGATAATAACAATATTTTGGCTATATCAAGTATTAGTTAGTTTATGTTCTTTAGTAAAAATAAAGGATAAACCACTAAAAGTAAAAAAAGATCACAGATTTATGGCAATAATACCAGCACATAATGAAGAAAGTGTAATTAAAAACTTGATAGAAAGTTTAAAAGCTCAAAATTATAATAAAGATTTATATGATATTTATGTAATAGCAGATAATTGTACAGATAATACAGCAAAAATAGCAAAAGAAGCAGGAGCAATTGTTTATGAAAGATTTAATCCAACTAAGAAAACAAAAGGTTATGCATTAGATTGGTTTTTACAACAAAAAATAAAAGAAAATGCTCCATATGATGCATTCTTTGTATTTGATGCAGATAATATAGTAGATCCTGATTTCATAAAAAATATGAATAAAAAATTATGTCAGGGAGAAGATGTAGTGCAAGGTTATCGTGATATTAAAAATCCAACAGACAGTTGGATTACAGCAGGATATGCACTATTTTACTGGACAATGCATAGATTTTACCATTTAGCAAGATATAATTTAGGATTATCACCATTATTAAATGGTACAGGATTTATGGTAAGATTTGATGTTGTAAAACCAACAGGATGGGATACAGTAACATTAACAGAAGATATAGAATTTTCACTAAAAAGAATAATAAAAGGTAAGAAATTAGGTTGGGCAACAGATGCAATAGTATATGATGAGCAACCAGTAGGATTTAAACAAAGTTGGTCTCAAAGAAGTAGATGGACAGTAGGTCATATGCAATGTATAAAAGAATATACAAAAGACTTAGCAATTGCAACAAAGGAAAATAAAACAATGATGAACTTTGATGGTCTATTATACATTGTAGGAAGTATACCAATGTTTATAATAACAATAGTATTATTATTAACAAACTTTTTAATGTATGCAGGAGATGGAATGACACAAGCAGAACTTATCGAAAACATTATAAAATATTTAGTACCAACATTTTTATTACCAATAGGAACAGCAGTAATTGCAATGTTTTTAGATAAAAGACCAATAAAACCAATGCTAAAAGGCCTTGCTTGTTATCCATTATTTATGGGTTCATGGCTTCTAATAAACTTTAAATGTCTATTTAAGAGAAATACAACATGGGAGAAGATAAACCATGTAAGGGATATAAAAATTGCAGAAGCAGGATTACAAGAAGAAAGAAATTAATTATAATAAAAGAATTGGAAAACAAAAAATTCCAATTCTTTTTATATAACTTAAATAGAATGTAGAAAACGTTACAGACTTAAGTTATCAATAACATTTCCAGAAAATTTATACTACAACTTGGTAGCCTTAGCTAATTAGTTATACAATATTGATATTTGTTTATGTAAAAATATAACAATAATTATGTTTTGGATAAAAAATAAGAAAAATCATAGAATTTTAAAAATTTTACTGTTTTTATTGACATAAACACGAAAATATAGTATTATGGTAATGCTTTAATCGGTAAAGATTTAAAAAAGAGGTTCTCTCTTGAATTTCCAAGAAATGAAAAAAGAACAAGGACGAATTAATGGTTTTGTCGAAAGCTTTTTTGTGCAAAAATGTATAAAGGTGAATTAAAAATCAGAGTAAATATTGGTGTTCGAGGTGTATATGATTAACAAGGTTTAGTTTTATTAAAATAAAAGTCGGGTTTACTTTAAAATAAATCTTGACTTTTAAATCTAAAAATAATATAATGGAGGTAGAAAGAATTTGAAAGGATTTACAAATAAAAATTATGAACAATTAATAGAAAGTAACAATGGTAGAAAATTTATAAAAATATCAAAAGAATGGCTAGCAGAAGAAAAGAAAAATAGAAGCATAATAGATCAGAAAAATGATAAAATATATAAAACACTTTTATCATTACCAAAAGAAAGAAGAATATATATAAATAGAGTTTATCACAGGAATTTAAAAGAAGACGAAATAGAAATATATGATATAGAAATAATAGGCAAAAGAGCAAATCTACTAAGAGCAGATATGGTATTTAAAGAAAAAGGAAAAAATGTATTTTACCATATAGAACAACAGACAAAAAATGATAAGAAAATGCCTGTAAGAATGGCAGGTTATCAAGTAGGAATAATGGAAATAGTGGGAAGAAATGAAGAAGGAAAAGAAGCATTAGTATTATCATCAGTATTACATACAAGTGAAGATAACTGGACAGCAGCAACAAGTATAGCAGAAATACAAGAAGATGTAGATAATGGAATACCAAAAATAAAAGGAAATATGAAGACAATAGGAAATTATGAATTAAATGATATAAAGGATTATAGTAAAGAAGAACTATTAGAAAGTGAAAGTTTAGTAGATAAGGCAATGTACTTAGAAAAAATGAAAACAGGAGAAGAATTTATAGAAGGAGCAAAAGAAGTATATAAGAAAATAGAAGAAGAAGAAAAAGAATATATGGATAAAATAATAAGAATAGCTTTATCGGGAATATTAGATGTTGAAGAAATAGAGACTTTTATAAAAGAATTAAATGTAGGAGGTGGAAAAGGGATGTTAGCAGTAAAAGAAGTATTAGAAAAAGATTTAAAAAATCGTATGGCAGCATCATTTGTAAATGGAGAAAAACGAGGAGAAAAACGTGGGGAAAAACGTGGGAAAATACAAGATGCTAAAAATATGTTACAAGAAAATATCGATATAGACGTAATAGAAAGAGTAACAGGCTTAAAAAGGGAAGAGTTCATATAAACTTGGTATAAAAATATAGATTAGCATTAACTAAAAATGCTAATCTATAACTATCATTTTAAAAAATTAAATTTTTAATAAAAAGAGGTGGAATGAAAATGTTAGCAGTAAAAGAAGTATTAGAAAAAGATTTAAAAAATCGCATGGCAGTATCATTTGTAAGAGGAGAAAAACGTGGGAAAATACAAGATGCTAAAAATATGTTAAAGAAAAATATAGATATTGATTTAATAGAAGAAATAACAGGCTTAAAAAGAGAAGAATTTATATAAATGTAGATTAGAAGCAATGTTAATATATTTAAACATGAAAATTTATACTTAGATGTCTTTTTATTTTTTCTGATTGGGTGATTTTTGAAAATTTCACCATCTTTTTGGATAAAAATCAAGAAAAATACTTGCATTTATTGGAAAAATTGGGTATAATATTAAAGGTAACTTAGAATTTGTACAGAAGAGTGGGAGCAAATCCCACTCTTGATTGATATAAAGGAGGGTGGAATTTTGTCAAAAGTAGAGGAAAAAGTAGAAAACTTAATTAAGAAAAAAATAGAGGATTTAGGTTATAGACTGTATGATGTAGAATACAGTAAAGAAGGAAAAGATTATTATTTAAATATATACATTGATAAAGAAAATGGAATAGACTTAAATGACTGTGAAAAAGTAAACAATGAAATAAATCCAATACTTGATAAAGAAGATATAGTAAAAGAAAAATACTTTTTAGTAGTATCATCGCCAGGAATAGAAAGAATACTTAGAAAAGATAGACATTTAGAAGAAAATATAGGAAAAGAAGTAAATATAAAATTATTCAAAAAAGATGAGCAAGGAAAAAAGGAATATAAGGGAATATTAAAAAAATTTGATAAAGAAGAAGTGGAAATAGAAGTAGAAGAAAAAGAAATAGAAATAGAAAGAAAAAATATATCACAAATAAAAACGGTTTATAATTGGTAAGGAGGAATAAGAAAATGAAAGAACCAGCAATAGATAACAAGGAACTAATATTAGCATTAGAAGAATTAGAAAAAGAAAAGGGGATGAATAAAGATTATATCTTAGACTCAATAGAAACAGCATTAGTAACAGCATATAAAAGAAATTTCAATTCGTTAGAAAATGTAAAAGTAGTAATGGATAGAAAAACAGGAGCAACACATGTATATTCAGTAAAACAAGTAGTAAAAGAAATAGAAAACCCAGAAATAGAAATAACAGAAGAAGAGGCACAAAAAATAAATCCAGACTTAAAAGAAGGAGATGAATTAGATACAGAAATAGTACCAAGAAACTTTGGAAGAATAGCAGCACAAACAGCAAAACAAGTAATAATACAAAAATTAAGAGAAGCAGAAAGGGAAATAGTATTTAATGAATTCAATGACAGAAAAGGAGAAATAGTATCAGGAATAATTCAAAAAGCAGATAAAAATATAGTAGTAATGGATTTAGGAAAATTAGAAGGTGTAATGCCAAAAAAAGAACAAATACCAACTGAAAAATATAGAGTAAATGATAAAATAAAAGGATATGTATTAGATGTAGAAAAAGGACAAAAAGGAGCACCACAAGTAATAGTATCAAGAAGTCATCCAGATTTTGTAAGAAAATTATTAGAATTTGAAATACCAGAAATATATGAAGGTGTAATAGAAATAAAAAGTGTTTCAAGAGATCCTGGAGATAGAAGTAAAGTAGCAGTATATTCACCAGATCCTAATATAGATCCAGTAGGTTCATGTGTGGGACAAAAAGGAGTAAGAATACAAAATGTAATAAATGAATTAAATGGTGAAAAGATAGATGTAATAGAATGGAATGAAGATCCAAGTATTTATATAGCAGCAAGCTTGCTTCCAGCACAAGTACTAGCAGTAGATATAAAACAAGAAGAAAATTTTGCACAAGTAATAGTACCAGATAATCAATTATCATTAGCAATAGGAAAATCAGGACAAAATGCAAGGTTAGCAGCAAAACTTACAGGTTGGAAAATAGATATAAAATCAGAAACACAATTTAGAAATATGCTTATGGAAAAACAATATAAAGAAATGGAAAATGCAAATAAAACAGAATAAATTATAAAGCTGAACATAAAATAGAAAGGGGAATAAGATGAAAAAACCGCCAGAAAGAACTTGTATGGGATGCAATATAAAAAAGCCAAAAAAAGAATTTATAAGAATTGTAAAAACAAAAGATGGAGAAATAGACATAGATAGAACAGGCAAAATACAAGGAAGAGGAGCGTATATTTGTGACAATATAGAATGTTTAGAAAAACTTATAAAATCGAAAAGATTAGAAAAGGTATTTGAAACAAAAATATCTGAAGAAATTTATGAAAAATTAAGAGGTGTAATACTTGATAAATAAGAAAATATTAGGTTTAATTGGTTTAGCAGCAAGAGCAAGAAAACTTTGCTTTGGTGCAGATAGTGTAGAAGAAAGAGCAAATAAAGGGAAAGTAAAATTACTTATAATAGCAGAAGATGCATCTAAAAGAACAAAAGATAAATTTAACAAAATATCAGAAAAACAAAAAATACCAATAATAATAAAAGGAGAGATAGAAATTTTAAGTAAAGCAATTGGTAAATCAAATAAAGCAATAATAGGAATAGAAGATATAAATTTATCTAATGAAATTCAAAAAATAAATAACGGGGGTGAAACTATTGGGTAAGATAAAAATATATGATATAGCAAAAAAGCTAAACTTAACCAGTAAAGAAGTATTAGATACGGCAAAAAAATTAAAAATTGATGTAAAAAGCCATTTGAGTGGTGTAGAAGAAGATGAGGCAAAAAGAATAGAAGAAGCTATTTTAAATGGTAGTAAATCAAATAAAAAACAAAAAAGTACAACAAATAAAGAAAAGACAGAAGCAAAAAAAGAAGAAAAAGCTCCTGTTATTATTAGAAGAGAAGTAATTATAGAAGAAGATGAGCAAGAAAAGAAAAAAGAAAAGCAAAAAAGAGAAGAAAGAAAAAGCAATGTTGGTTTTGTAGAAAGAAAACAAAACAAAGATTATAATATTGTTTATAGAAATAAACCGAATAAACCAATGACAGTAAGTGAGTTATTTGGCTTAAATAAAGAGGAACCAAAAAAGGAAGAGACAGAGGTAAAAGAAGATAAACAACAAGTAAACCAACAAGAAGAAAACAATAAAAATGAAGTAAAAAAAGAAGATGTAAATAAAGAAATAAAAAATAAAGAAGAAGAGAAAGAAAACAAAAAAGAGGAAAATAATTCACAAAAAAATCTTAATAATAATAAAGAAATGAAAGAAAATAGACAAAATAAAGGAAATAAACAAAATAGAAACAATAACCAAAACAACAATAATTTTAAGAAAAATAATAAAAATGATAACCATTATAATAATAGAGAAAATAATAGATATAATAATAGAGATAATAATGGAAATAAAGGAAATAATACACGTTTTGGAAAAAGACCACTTGATGAAAAAGGAATAGAAAAAAATATAAAAAACATAATGTCTCAAGAGGTAACAGAAAAAGAACAAGTAAGAGAATATAATAGAGACAAAGGAATTGATAAACAAAAAAATAATAATCGTTTTGATGACAATAGAGGAAACAAAAAGAATAAATCAAGAAAAAATAGTAATCGTTCAGAATTTGATGAAGGAAAACTAAAATCATTAAAACAAACAAGTAGATTATCAAACATGTTTAATGACCAAGAAGGCGGAATGTTAGATTACTATGATTTAACAACAGAACGTGGAAGAAGAGGAAAGAAAAGAAAAAATCAAAATAACGAAGAAAGAAATAAACAAAAAATATTTAAATTAACAGAAATAGAAATACCAGAGAGTATTACAGTAAAAGACTTAGCATCTGAAATGAAAAAAACAACAGCAGATGTAATTAAAAAATTACTAGGTTATGGAATAATGGCTACGATAAACCAAGAAATAGACTTTGATACAGCATATCTAATAGCACAAGAATTCGGAATAACAGCTAAGAAAAAAGAAATTGTAACAGATGAAGATATATTATTTGACGAATCAGAAGATAAAGAAGAAGAATTAGTTACAAGACCACCAGTAATAGTTGTTATGGGACATGTAGACCATGGAAAAACATCATTATTAGACACAATAAGAAAAACAAATGTAATAGAAGGAGAAGCAGGAGGAATCACACAAGCAATAGGAGCTTATAAAGTAAAAGTAAATGATAGAGAAATAACATTTTTAGACACACCAGGACACGAAGCATTTACAGCAATGAGAGCAAGGGGTGCACAAATAACAGATATAGCAATATTAGTAGTTGCTGCAAATGATGGAGTAATGCCACAAACAATAGAGGCAATAAACCATGCAAAATCAGCAGGAATACCAATAATAGTTGCAATAAACAAAATAGACTTACCAGATAGCAATCCAGATAGAGTAAAACAAGAATTAATGGCATATGATTTAGTACCAGAAGAATGGGGAGGAGACACAATATTTGTACCAATATCAGCAAAAAATGGAACAAATATAGACCAATTGTTAGAAATGGTATTATTAGAAGCAGATATGTTAGAACTAAAAGCAAATCCTCATAAACAAGCAAAAGGAGCAGTAATAGAAGCAAGACTTGACAAAACAAGAGGTGCAATTGCAACTGTATTAGTACAAAGAGGAACATTAGATGCAGGAGACACTATAGTTGTAGGTTCTTCAATTGGTAGAATAAGAGCAATGAAAGATGACAAAGGAAAATCAGTAAAATCAGCAGGACCATCAACACCAGTAGAAATAATGGGACTAACAGAAGTACCAGAGGCAGGAGACACATTCTATGAGGTTAAAAATGAAAAAGTAGCAAAACATTTAATAGAAAGAAGAAAACGTCAAGCAAGAGAACAAGCAATAAATCAAGCTACAAAAGTAACATTAGACAATTTATTTAGTCAAATGGAAGAAGGAAAGCTAAAAGTATTAAATTTAATAGTAAAAGCAGATGTACAAGGATCAGTAGAAGCTGTTAAACAATCATTAGAAAAACTTGAAAATGAAGAAGTAAAAGTAAAAGTAATCCATGCAGCAGCAGGAGCAGTAAATCAGTCAGACGTAACACTAGCTAAAGTATCAAATGCTATTATAATTGCATTTAATGTAAGACCTGATAGTGTAGCTAAAGAAGAAGCTAAAAAAGACGAAGTAGAAATAAAACAATATTCTGTAATTTACCAAGCAATAGAAGATGTAGAAAATGCAATGAAAGGAATGCTTGAACCAAAATATGAAGAAAAAGTAATTGGTAATGTAGAAGTAAGACAAACATTTAGAATATCAAATGTAGGAACAATAGCAGGTGCATATGTATTATCAGGAAAAGTAGAAAGAAATGCAGGTGTAAGAGTAATACGTGATAATGTGGTAATACATGACGGACATTTAGCAACATTAAAAAGATTTAAAGATGATGTAAAAGAAGTTGGTAAAGGTTTTGAATGTGGTATGCAAATTGAAAACTATAATGATATAAAAGAAGGAGACATAATAGAAGTATACGTCATGGAAGAAATTAAGAGATAGGGACGTTTCCTTTAAGGACATTTATGTCGCAAAAGGGACACATCTATATTAAAGGTCTGTCCCAAATAGCGACTAAAAAGTCGCAAAAGAAACGTCCTCAATAGGACAAAAGGAGGGATAAATATGCCAGAGAGTAAGAGTAGGTTAGAGAGAATTAATGAACAATATAAAAAAGAAATTGGACAAATTATAAATTATGAACTAAAAAATCCTAATGCAACAGGTATGATTAGTGTAACAAGAGTAAAGGTTACAAATGATTTAAAATTTGCTAAAGTTTCTGTAAGTATTTATAATTCAAAAAATCTAAAAGAAACACTAGCAGCATTAAAAAAATCATCTGGTTTTATTAGAAGTGAGTTAGCAAGAAGAGTAAATTTAAGAAATACTCCAGAAATTATTTTTGAATTAGATGAGAGTATGGAATATGGAGAAAAGATTGATAATATATTAAAAAAGATAATGCCAAAAAAAGAAGAGGAGAATAAATAAATGACATTAGATGAAATTTTAGAAGAAATAAAAAAAGCAAATAAAATAGTTATATTAACACATGAGACACCAGATGGAGACGCAGTTGGAAGTTGTTTAGGTTTAAAACTTGCTTTAGAAAAGATTGGTAAATACTCAGATATAATTATGACAAATTATGCAAGAACATTTGAATTTTTACCAAGAGTGAGTGAAATTGAAACTGAAAGTGATATTAAAAATTATGATTTAGCAATAAGTTTAGACTGTGCAAATTTTAAAAGATTAGATAATAGAGAATATTTTGAAAATGCAAAAAAAACAATTGTAATTGATCATCACGGAAGTAATAATATGTATGGAGATTTGAATTACGTAAATCCAGTTGCTCCTGCATGTTCGGAAATAATACTTGCAATACTTTCTTATTATGAAATAGAGGTAGATGTAGAAATTGGAACATGTTTATTAACAGGAATAATTACAGACACAGGTGGGTTCCAATATCCAGCAACTACTGCTGATACATTTGAATATGCAGCAGAATTGCTTAGAAAAGGTGTTGATATTGCAGATATTTGCAAAAGAACATTGCAAACAAAAACAAAAGCTAATTTTGAATTACAAAAAAGAGTAATGGATAGAATGGAAATTTTAGAAAATGGAAAAGTTGCATTTTCTTATATAGACCAAAAAGATATGGATGAAGTAAAAGCTGAAGAAGGAGACCATGAAGGATTAGTAAATATAGGAAGAAATATTGAAGGTGTTGAAGTTTCTATTTTTATAAGACAAAAGGATAATGAAAATGCATATAAAGTTTCTTTACGTTCTGGAAGCTATGTTAATGTTTCAGATGTGTGTTTAATGTTCGGAGGTGGAGGACACCCAAGAGCTGCTGGAGCTTTAATTCAAGGAACTAAAGAACAAGTTAAAGAAAAACTTTTAAAAGAAATTAAAAAATATTTATAATAAATTATTAAAACACGTAAATTAAAAATTACGTGTTTTTCTAAATTTCTACATCATCATATTTACTTAAATCCATTTCATCTAATGAGTTTTTAATACAGCTAACTAAAACATTATTAAAACTCATTTGAGGATGATTACATAGAAAAATGGTAATAAGGTTGAAGAGAAAACGAAAAAAGTACTATAGTTGTAAAGCAATAGCAGCAGAATATGGAGGATATAAATTATGTTTAATAGCATAAATAGTTCTAAAAACAAATAAAAGGCATATAATAATATATGTCTTTTTTAAAATGAGACAAAAATTCTCCGTCCCTTTTTGTCTCAAGGAGGAAAAATGAAGGATTTTAGTGATGTTTTGTGTTATTTTCCAGGTAAGGTAGGAAAATTAATAAGTGATACTATAAATAATAGTAATAATGCAAGTAAAATTGTTTTGGAATTACAAGAGATAAGAATAAGATGTAATAGACCAATAATATTGAGACTTAGAAGTTGTGAAATTGTAATAGAATATAATGTTTTAGAAAATGAGATATTAAGTATTTTAGAAAAACTTTGTAATAATTCTATATATGCATATAAAACTCAAATATGTGAAGGATTTATAACAGTAAAAGGAGGACATAGAGTAGGAATTACAGGAAATTGTGTTATAGAAAATGGGAAAATAATAAATATTAAATATATATCAAGCCTAAATTTTAGAATAGCAAGAGAAGTAATAGGTTGTAGTATGAAAATAATAGACAAAGTAATAAATATTGAAAAAGGTAGTGTAAATAATACGCTAATTGTCTCTGAGCCAGGAAAAGGAAAAACAACAATGCTAAGAGATATAATAAGAAATATAAGTAATGGTATTTCAAAAAATGGAATAGATTTTAGGGGAAAAACATGTGGAGTTGTTGATGAAAGAGGAGAAATAGCAGCAATGTACCATGGAATACCACAAAATGATATAGGTTTTAGAACAGATGTAATAGAAAATGTAAGTAAAAGTATTGGTATGAAAATGTTAATACGTTCAATGGCACCAGAGGTAATTGCATGTGATGAAATAGGTTCGAAAGAAGATGTAGAAGCAATAAAAGATGCTATGATTTCAGGAGTAAAAGGAATATTTACAATGCATGGGAAAAGTTTAGAAGAAATAAAATTAAATAAAAACATAAATGAGTTAATAGAAAATAAACAAATAGAAAGAATTATATTTTTATAATTTAAAAAAATAGTTCTAAAAGATTTTTTAGTTCATATAATATTAGAAATAATGAAAACAAATAGAGAGTAAAAAGAAAAATAAAAAAGAAAAAGAAGAAGAGAAAGAAAAAGAAGAGAAAAAAGAAAAAATAAAAAATAAAAAGTAAAAATAAAAACATGAAAGGAAGGACAAGTTATGCAATTTTTAAAATATTTCATATTATTTTTAATATTGGTATCAACAAGTTTAATAGGAAAATTTTTATCTAAAAAATATGTATATAGATTAGAAGAATTAGAAGAAATAAAAAATGCATTAAACATATTAAAAACAAAAATAAAATTTACATATGAACCAATACCAGAAATATTTTTTGAAATAGCTGAGAATTCAAATAGAAACATAAGTCAGATATTTATAAAAGCAAAAGAAAATATGAATGAAATATCAGCAGGAGAGGCATGGGAAAAAGCTGTTGAAGAAACAGAATGTAATTTAAATGATGAAGATAAAAAAATAGTAAAAACATTATCAAAACTACTTGGAAAAACAGATGTAGAAGGACAAATAAGTCAAATAGAAATAACAGAAAATTTTTTAGAAGGACAGATAAAAGAAGCTGCAGAAGAAAGAAGAAAAAATGAAAAATTATATACAAGATTAGGAACAGTAATGGGACTTACTATTATAATAATTTTTGTTTAGGTAAGAAAGAAATAGAGAAAAAATGGATAGGAAAAAGAATTCTAGGAGGAAAAAATGGACATAAATTTATTATTTAAAATAGCAGCAATAGGAATTTTAGTTGCTGTATTACATCAAGTATTAGTAAGAGCAGGAAGAGAAGATCAAGCAATGATGACAACACTTGCAGGATTAGTAATAGTATTAACAATGGTAATAAAAGAAATAAGTGGACTATTTGATACTGTAAGAACTATATTTAATCTTTAGGGGAAAGAATATGGAATTTATTAAAATTATTGGAATTGGATTAATAGCATTAATAATAATTATATTATTAAAACAATATAAACCAGAATTTACAGTATATGTGAGCTTGCTTGCAGGAGCTTTAATAATATTTTTAGTGTCGGACGAGCTTTTACGGGATAATAAATTTGTTACAATCATTTGTAAGTAAAGCTTCAATAAATAGTACATACTTAATGTTATTGATAAAAATAACAGGAATAGCATTTTTATCAGAATTTGCAGTAAGTATATGTAAAGACTCTGGAGAAAGTGCTATTGCAAGTAAAATAGAATTAGGAACAAAAATAATAATAATATCTATGTCAATACCAATAATATCAAGTCTGCTTGAGATAATACTTTCGGTATTGCCATAGAAAAAGGAAGTACAAATGAGAAATTATATAAATAAAATTACTAAAAAAGAAAAGAAAGTAAAAAAAGTAGAAATGAAATTTATTTTAATTTTATTACTAATATTTTTAGTAAATATAATAACAAATCCAATATCATATGCTAAAGAAGAAATAGAACAGCAACAAGAGGAATTTAAAATACAAGACTTTATAGAAGAAAGTAATAAATATAGCAAAGAATTTTTTGGAGACATGGATATAGGAGAATTATTAAATAATGCAATAAAAGGTGAGGTTGATAATAAAAGTATTGTAGAAAGAATATTTAATTTGTTCGGGACTGAAATTAAAAATATTTCAAAAAGTTTAGTATCAATTTTAGTAATAATTATAATACATAGTATATTAAAAACAGTAAGTGAAAGCTTAGAAAATGAAACAATAGGAAAAATAATATATTATGTACAATATATTTTAATAGTAACAATAATAATGGGGAATTTCTCGGAAATAGTAAAATTAGTACAAGAAACAACAAATAATTTAGTAGGATTTATGAATATATTAGTACCTTTGCTTATGGCACTTATGATATACACAGGAAGTATAACAACAAGTACAATATTAGAACCTATAATATTATTTATAACAAATTTTATAGGAAATATGATCCAAAATATAATAATACCATTAGTATTAGTAGCAGCAAGCCTAATAATAATATCAAAAATATCAGATAAAATACAAGTAGAAAATTTAGCAAAATTTTTAAAGTCAGGAATAGTATGGTTTTTAGGAATAGTATTAACGATATTTGTAGGAATAGTATCATTAGAAGGTACAATGTCTGCATCAGTAGATGGAATAACAGCCAAAACAACCAAAGCAGTAGTAAGCTCAGCAGTACCAGTAGTACGGAAAAATATTAGGAGATGCAGTAGACACAGTATTAGGCTCAGGAATAATATTAAAAAATGCAGTTGGAATAGTAGGAGTAATTATAATAATAGGAATATGCATAATACCAATAATAAAACTTGGAATATTGACAATAATGTATAAATTAGTAGGAGTTCTTGCAGAAATAGTAGCAGATAAAAAAATAACAAGCCTAATAGAACAAATAGCAGATGTATTTAAAATATTTTTAGGAATATTAAGTAGTCTATCAGTAATGCTTATAATAGGAACAGCATTAGTAATAAAAATATCAAACAATGTAATGATGTATAGGTAGGAGATTTTTTATGATAGAAGTAATAAGTTCATGGGCAAAAAGTTTAGGAGTTGTAATAGTACTAGTATCGATAATAGAAATGATATTGCCCAATAATAAAACAAAAAAATATATAAGAATGGTACTTCGGTATATTTGTAATATTTAATATAATATCACCATTTATAAACAATAAAGAAAATTTAAGTATAGCATCTTCAGATATAACAAATATGGGAAAATATTTAGAAGAAACAAATAAAAATAAAAATGCAAATACAGTAAATGGTGATAAGGAAAATATAAAAACAAATTCAGAAGAATTAAATCAAACAAGTATGGATAAAAGGATAAAAGAATTATATCAAGAAGAATTAGAAAAAGATATAATAAAAAAATTAAAAGAAAAAGGATATAGTGTAAATAATATAGAAGTAGAAGCGGAAATATTAAAAAAAGAAGAAAATAATGGAAATAATCAAAGTAATAAAAACGAAACAGGAATAAAAAAAATAAGAATAGATTTAGAAAAGAAAACAGAAGAAAATGAAGAAGATAATGGAAATAGTGAAAATAAAAATGAACAAGAAAGGACATTAGAAAATAAAATAGTAACAGGAGTACAAAGGATAAAAGAAATAGACATTTCTACAAAAAAATCACAAGAAAGAAAAGATGAGGAAAATGAAGAAAACGAAAAAAATAATAATATAACAAATAAAGATATTCAAAATGTAAAAAAATTCCTAATAGAAGAATATGGGGTGAGTGAAAAATGTTTAGAGATAAACTAAAGAATTTGTTATCAAAAAATAATAGATATGAAAATAGTGAAAAATGTGAAAATGGAGAAAGTTTAAAAGAAATAGAAAATAAAGAAAATATAGGAAATGATAAGAAAAAAATAGAAAATTTAGTATTTTTTGTAATCTTATTAATTATAACAATAGTTATTATAAATTACATATGGAATGGAAGTGAAAAAGCAAATAAAAATGAAATAACAAATGATACATCAAAACAACTAGCA
Source organism: uncultured Clostridia bacterium (assembly GCA_944387475.1). GTDB lineage: Bacteria > Bacillota > Clostridia > TANB77 > CAG-508 > CAG-269. Next base: position 53,989 of record CALXFB010000005.1, on the reverse strand, counting down.
CAAAGTACTAGTGGAAATAGTGATGGGGTAAGTAATATAGAAAATAGTTTAAATACTGTGGGTGCAAGTAGTAGTAATACATCAGTAAGCGATTTAGAAAATAAATTAAAAAATATATTAGCAAAAATACAAGGAGTTGGAGATGTAGAGGTATGTTTAAATTATTCAGAATCAAGTGAAGTAGTAGCAATGTATAATGAAAATTCTACAACAAGTACAACAGAAGAAACAGATGATACAGGAGGAACAAGAAAAATAGAAGAAATAGACACTCAAAAAGATGTAATATATAAAGAAGAAGATGGAATAAAAACACCAATAACAGCAAAAGTAGTAGAGCCTAAAATAGAAGGAGCAATAATTACTGCAAAAGGAGCGAATAATTCTGAAACAAAAAGTAATATAATCCAAGCAGTAGAAGCAATAACAGGACTTGCAACACATAAAATCCAAGTATTTGAAATGCAATAGGGACGTTTCCTTTAGTGACATAAATGTCGCTATTGGGGACAGACCTTTAAATATTTAAATAGATCTGTCCCTTTTGCGACATAAATGTGTGCAAAGGAAACGTCCCCAAGAGAGGAGTTAGGTTATGAAATTATTAAAGAAAAATCAAGTTATTATTTATGTTATAGCAGTAATGCTAATGGTTGCTGGATATTTAAATTATACAACAACAGTTTCTGACAAGAGTATTCAAGTAAGTAGCGATAATAGTAATAATACATCAAATAGTACTAATATTGGAGATGCTAGGCTTGTTAGTAGTGAGGTTGTAAATGAGAATACTACAAATGAAATAAATACTACTAATCAATTTGAAGAAAATAATAGTATTTCTAATGAAGATAGCAAAGAAACTAATGAAGAAATAGATACAGAAGAGACAAGTGCAGATGCTTCAGATTATTTTGCTAAGTCTAAATTGGAAAGAGATACTATGTATTCACAAATGATAGAAACTTATGAAAATGTTTTAAATAGTTCTAATGCATTAGAAACACAAAAACAATCTGCAACAGAAGAAATAACTAAAATTAATAATATAAAAAATAGTATTATGATTTCTGAAAATCTTCTTAAAACAAAAGGTTTTGAAAATAGTGTTATTTTTGTAAATAATGAAAGTATTAGCATTATTATAGGAGCTAAAGAATTAAAAGAAGAAGATATAGCACAAATACAAAATATTATCTCAAGAGAAATGAAAGCTGATATTGAAAATATACATATTTCTACTAAATAGAAATATGAGTTAAATAATCTGGGGAGAAAATAGACATAAAAATTTTAAAAATCTATAGAAAAACAAAAGCACTAAGTATATAATTTGTTTAGAAATGAAAACAACAAAATAAATATACGAGGTGCTTTTGTTATGAATATGTTATCAAAAGAAAAGATTAATTTCAATAGTATAGAAGAAAAAATTTTCAAGGAAATGATGAAATTAGGAAGAGAAATAGAATTCAAATTAGGAAGAGAAATAGAATTCAAATTTGAAAAATATAAAAAATTTTGGTATAATATTATTATGTAGTAAACTACATTAGTAGAAAGGATTTGAAATGTCTTTGGAAGATGTCCTTAATGAGGTTGTGGAAACTTCGGACTGGTTTATTGAAAAGAGAAGGTGGAAGCTCACACAAGACTTTGCTAGGATGACAGATGAAGCGCTAGGAAACTGGCTTGTGGCTGAAGAAGACACAACAAGAACGGCTGAAGATGTTGTTCGTCTTGTCGGAGAAGAAAGGCTTGCAGCAGTACTTGGGTATGTCAATATCCTTGACATGGAAAGGCTTTTAGTTGATGCATCTTATCTCGTACTCGAAGAGTATGAGGTAGAAGATTATGATGTCAAGATGCCAGAAAAACTAGATATCAATGATGAATGCTTCCCGGTTTTGCTTGAAGACATTGCAAAAAAGATGCAAGAAAGTGAGCCACTTGAGACAGCACAAGCATTGATAATCCTTCAAGGTGAAGAGCTTCAAATGCTTTTGCGGAAGCAACTTATTCACCATGGTGATGTTGCTAAAATTCTTGTACTTTTGTACAGTGATGTTATGAGCGACTAAAACCTTAGCCCCTGGAGAAATCTGGGGGCTAAAAAATTTGACATAAGGGAATTGTAGTGTTATAATATTTGCATGATGAAAAAATACGGAGGGATAGAAAATGAAAAGAATAGTAACATTAAATACAAGAAATTTAGAAGAAAGTAAAAATCATGGTGGATGTGGAGAATGTCAAACATCATGCCAATCAGCTTGTAAAACATCATGTGGTGTAGCAAACCAAAAATGTGAAAATGTAAATAAATAGTAAATTTAAGATTGCCGGCGTAAGGGTCGGCAATTTATTTGAGAATTCTTTAATTTACATAAATTAATATAAAATAGAAGGAGTAAAAAATGATACATAGGTATAAATTAAATGGATATAATATAGTTTTAGATACATTCAGCGGAGGAGTACATGCAGTAGATGAGTTAAGTTATGATATAATAGAACTTTTAGATAAAAAGGTGGATAAAAAAGAAATAAAAGAAAAAATGCTAAAAAAATATGAAGGTATAAAAGAAGATATAGAAGAAACATTTAAAGAAATAGATAATTTAATAGAAAACGGACAGTTATTTACAGAAGATACATTCAAAGGGCAAAACTTAGATTTAAAGAAAAGAGATAGTGTAATAAAAGCACTATGTTTACATGTAGCACATACATGCAACTTAAATTGTGAATATTGTTTTGCAGGACAAGGGAAATACCATGGAGAAGATGCTTTAATGAGTTTTGAAGTAGGAAAAAAGGCATTAGACTTTTTGGTTAAAAACTCAGGAACAAGAAAGAATTTAGAAGTAGACTTTTTTGGAGGAGAGCCTTTAGTTAATTTTGATGTTGTAAAACAATTAGTAAAATATGCAAGAAGCATAGAAAAAGAGACAGGAAAACATTTTAGATTTACATTAACAACAAATGGAGTACTTTTAGATGATGATGTAATAGATTTTTTAAATGAAGAAATGAATAATGTGGTTTTAAGTTTAGATGGAAGAAAAGAAGTAAATGATGCAAAAAGAAAGAGATTAGATGGAAAAGGTAGTTATGATATAATAGTTCCAAAATTCCAAAACTTTGTTAAAAAAAGAGGAGATAAGGAATATTATATGAGAGGAACTTTTACTCGCAATAATTTAGATTTTACAAATGATATATTCCATATGCTTGATTTAGGATTTAAAGAATTATCAATGGAACCAGTAGTTTCTAAACCTGATACTGATTATGCTTTAAGAGAGGAAGATTTAGATACTATTTATGAACAATATGAAATTTTAGCAAAAGAAATGATAAAAAGAAGAAGAGAAGGAAATCCATTTACATTTTATCATTATATGATAGATTTATCAGGTGGACCATGCATTTATAAAAGAATTACAGGTTGTGGTTCTGGAACAGAATATTTAGCAGTTACACCAAGTGGTGATTTTTATCCATGTCATCAATTTGTAGGAGATAAGAAATTCTTAATGGGAAATGTGGATGAAGGAATTACAAATAATAAATTAAGAGATGAGTTTAAACTTTGTAATGTATATTCAAGAAAAGAATGTGAAAATTGTTGGGCAAAATTATATTGTAGTGGAGGCTGTGCAGCAAATAGCTTCCATACTACAGGAAGTATAAATAATGTATATGAATATGGTTGTAAATTATTTAAGAAGAGAATAGAGTGTGCAATTATGGTAAAAATTGCAGAAGCGATGGATGAAATGGAAAAGGAAAATAAATAATATGGGAAAATTAGAAGAAAAATTAGAAAATTATTTTAATGAAAATTATCTACCGATGCATATGCCTGGACATAAAAGAAATATAAATTTACTTGGAGAAAAATTACCATATAAAATAGATATAACAGAAATAGATGGTTTTGATGATTTACACCATGCAACAGGTATGATTAAAGATATAGAAGAAAAGGCAAAAAGATTATATGGAAGTAAAAGAAGTTTTTTGCTTGTAAATGGTAGTACATGTGGGATTTTAGCAGGAATAAGAGCAATGACTAAATATGGAGATAAAGTATTAGTTGCAAGAAACTCACATAAATCAGTATATAATGCAATAGAAATAAATAATTTAAATCCTATTTATTTATTACCTAAAATAGATAAATATGGTATAGATAAAAATATTGATATTAATGATATAAAAGAAAAGTTAGAAAATAATAAAGATATAAAATTAGTAATTATAATATCACCTACATATGAAGGTGTAATTAGTGATATAAAAAAAGTAGTAGAGATTTCACATAAATATAATGTACCTGTTTTGGTAGATGAAGCACATGGGGCACATCTAAAATTTATTAATAAACTATCAGAAAATGAGGCAATAAATGCTGGTGCAGATATAGTAATACAAAGCCTTCATAAAACACTACCAGCACTTACTGGAACTGCTGTTTTACATATACAAGGAGAGTATGTAAAAAAAGAAAATATAGAAAGAGAACTTAGTATATTTGAAACAAGTAGCCCATCATATATATTAATTTCTTCAATTGAAGAATGTTTAGATATTGTAAAAGATAAAGGAGAAGAATTATTTAAAAATTACGAAGAAAATTTAAAGTATTTTTATAAAGAAACAAAAAAATTAAAAAAATTAAAAATTTTAGGAAATAAAATATTAGAAGAAAAAACAAATAATGAAGATGAATATTATGATTTTGGAAAAATTGTTGTACTTACAAACAATTGTAAAATAACAGGAAAGGAACTTTCTGATATTTTAAGAACTGATTATAAAATAGAATTAGAAATGTCATCTATAAATTATGCATTAGCAATGACTAGTATATGTGATACAAAAGAAAATTTTGATAGGTTATTACAAGCATTAATAGAAATTGATGAGAAATTAGAGAAAGAAAAAGTAAAAATAGTAAAAGAAATAGAGAAAACAAGAAAAATAGAAATAAAATTACCAAAAAAGGAAATAGGCATTTTGGATGCAATTAATAATGAAAATATAGAGTTTTTAGATTATAATAAATTAGAAGGAAGGATTTCAAAAGAATATATATGGGTATATCCACCAGGAATACCTCTTATAACACCAGGAGAAGAGATAAGCATAGAAACAATAGATAAAATAAAAGAATTTTTACAAGCAGGCATAGAAATAAGAACAACTAATAATAAGTTTCCTAAAATAGAGATTATAAAATAAAAAATGTGTTCGATTTATATGGATGTCATTTTGAATGGACATTAGAAGCCGACGTCAGCGCTTACAGAGTTAATCATGGTGGTTATTCAGGCTCCTACAGTGCTCCTAGCGATAGGACCTACTACGATCCGACCCTTAGCATCAGTTACTATTCTACTCGCCTCACTTTATATGTAGCACTGGACACTGAATAGGAAAAATCGGAAGAAAAAACAAAAAACACTTGTAAAATCTGTAAAAATGTGTAATAATATTATTGTAGAAACAAATTAGATGTAGATATTAATAAAGGTAAAACAATAAAAAAGAGGAGTAGATTTATACTAGTTTTTAGAGAATAGAAGTTATAAGCTGAGAACTTCTTAAATATAGGTAAATTGAAAGTAGCTTTTTTGTTAATATTCTGAGAAACGTTGATTTAAGAATATTCGGTTAAACTCCGTTAAAAGTTTTAGAGATATTATTTTAGAAACATTATTCAATATTTTATTTATAGTTAATGTATAAAATAATAATTAAGGTGGTACCGTAAGTAATATGCTTGCCCTTATATGGGGTGAGCTTTTTTGTTTTTAGGGAGGAATGAAATGATTAAAATAAAAAGTAAAAAACAAGGAGCAGAACTTACAAGTATTAAATTTAATGGAAAAGAAATGTTACATCAAGGAGAGATATGGAATAGACATGCACCAATATTGTTTCCAATAGTAGGAAAGCTAAAAAATAATGAAACTATAATAAATGGAAAAACTTATCATATGGGACAACATGGATTTGCAAGAGATGAGGAATTTGTGGAATTAGAAAAAAATGATGTAGAACATAAATATTTGTTAGAAAGTAATAAAGAAACTTTAAAAATGTTTCCATTTAAATTCCAATTATATGTAAGCCATAAGGTTCACGAAAATAGTGTTATAACAACATATGAAGTTGTAAATAAAGATGAAAAGCAAATGATTTTTGGAATAGGTGGACATCCAGCATATATTTGTGACTATTCAAGTGGAAAATATAGTATAGAATTCCAAAAACAAGAAAATAATATTAAATTTCTTAAATTAGATAATGGGCTTATAATGGAAAAAGAAGCTAAAAATATATTAGAAAATAATTCTATAAAATTAAATAAAGAAAGTTTCATAGATGATGCAATTATTGTTAAAAATATAAATTCTAATAAAGTATATTTAAAAGAAAACGATAAAAAAATATTAGAATTTGATTTTACAGGTTTTCCATATTTAGGAATGTGGGCAAAAATAGGAGCACCATTTGTCTGTATTGAGCCATGGATGAATACAGCTGACAAAGTAGATACAGACGGGAAACTTCAGTCTAAAGAAAATATAATAACTTTAGAGCCAAGAGAAAAATTTAAATGTAGTTACAAAGTGCTGTTTTTTGACCCCGTCCCAAAAAACAGTTAAAAAATAAAATATAAAGGAGAGATGATTATGTTAGAAAATAAGTACAATCCAAAAGATTTTGAAGATAAATTATATGAAGAATGGGAGGAAAAAGGTTATTTTAAACCAAGTATGGATAAAACTAAAGAAAGTTTTTGTATAATGATGCCACCTCCTAATGTAACAGGTAAATTACATATGGGACATGCATTAGATGGTACAATACAAGGTATATTAATTAGATTTAAGAGAATGCAAGGATATAATACATTATGGCTTCCAGGTTCAGACCATGCTTCTATTTCTACTGAAATGAAAGTTGTAGAAAAATTAAAAAATGAAGGAAAATCTAAAAAAGATATAGGAAGAGAAAAATTTGTTGAAGAATGTTGGGATTGGACACATCTTTATGGAGGAGAAATTCAAAATCAACAAAGAAAATTAGGTTGTTCATGTGATTGGGATAGACGTAGGTTTACTTTGGATAAAGGTTTATCAGATGCAGTTTTAGAAGAATTTGTTAATTTATATAATGACGGGTATATTTATAAAGGAACTAGAATGGTAAATTGGTGCCCTAGTTGTAATACAGCTATTTCTGATGCAGAGGTTGAATACAAAGAAGAACAATCACATTTATGGCATTTAAGGTATAAAATTAAAGGTGAAGATAGATATGTAGAAGTTGCAACAACAAGACCAGAGACCATGCTTGGTGATACTGCAGTTGCTGTAAACCCTACTGATGATAGATATAAAGATTTAATTGGAAAAACTTGTATTTTACCTATTGTAAATAGAGAAATACCAACTATTGCAGATGAATTTGTTGATAAAGAGTTCGGTACAGGTTGTGTTAATGTAACACCATTTGGTACACAATCTAGTGAAATGCTTGAAAATAGAGAGGTTGCCTGAATTGATAATTAATTATATTAATGAAAATTGAGAGGAGAATGTAGTATGTTAGATAAAAAATATAATGCAGCAGAAAAAGAACAAAAATGGATAGATTATTGGAAAGATAATAAAATATATGAATTTAAAAGAAATGGAAAGGAAGTATTTTCTATAGATACTCCACCACCAACAGTTAATGGTAAAATTCATATTGGACATATCTTTTCATATACACAAACAGAAATGTTGGCTAGATATAAAAGATTAAGAGGATATAATATCTTTTATCCTTTTGGTTTTGATGATAATGGATTACCTAGTGAAAGATTAGTAGAAAAAGAACAAGGAAAAAGAGCACACGAAATAGGCAGAGAAGAATTTTCAAAATTATGTTATGAAACAACAGACAAATATGAAGCAAATTTTCAAGATCTATTTACTAGAATGGGAGTAAGCACAGATTGGAATATACATTATAAAACAGTAAGTCCATCTACAATAAAAATAAGTCAAGCATCATTTTTAGATTTAGTAGAAAAAGGACATTGTTATCATAAAGAAAGTCCTGCTCTATGGTGTAATGAATGTTTAACATCAATAGCACAAGCTGAATTAGAAACAAAAACAATCAAAACAACTTTTAACTATGTTAATTTTAGAACTGTTGAAGATAATGAAGAATTTACTATAGCAACAACAAGACCAGAATTATTACCTGCAATAGTAAGTGTATTTGTTAATCCAAATGACGAAAAACATAAACATTTAATTGGAAAAACAGCTCATATTCCTGTAATTGATGTAGAAGTACCTATAATGGCAGATGAAAAAGTAGCAATGGATAAAGGTACAGGAGTAGTTATGTGTTGTACTTTTGGTGATCAAACAGATATTGAATGGTGGAAGAAATATAATTTACCATTAAAATATATATTCACAGACAACGGAAGAATAATTGATGAAGTTCCTAAATATGGAGGATTAAAAATCAAAGAAGCTAGAAAACAAATAGTAGAAGACTTAAAAGAAGGTGGATATATAGTAAAAATAGAAGAATTAGAACACGAAGTACAAACACACGAAAGATGTGGTAGAGAAGTCGAATATTCAGTAATGAAACAATGGTTTATTGATATAATGAACCATAAAGAAGATTTTATAAAAATAGGAAATGAAATAAAATGGCATCCATCTTATATGCACGCTAGATATGATGAGTGGGTAAATAATATAGCTTGGGATTGGTGTATTTCAAGACAAAGATATTTTGGAGTTCCATTCCCTGTATGGTATTGTAAAGATTGTGGAGAACCAGTATTTGCAAAGAAAGAAGATTTACCAGTAAATCCTTTAGTTGATTCTCCAAAATGTGAAAAATGTGCTAACTGTGGTTGCACAGAATTTGTACCAGAAACTGATGTAATGGATACTTGGGCAACATCTTCTGTAACTCCACTAATTAATATGAGATATGGAGAAAAAGATAATTACGAAGATATTTTAAAACCTATGAGTCTAAGAACAAATGCAAGTGAAATTATTAGAACTTGGGATTTCTATACAATAGTTAAGAGCTTTTATCATTTCGGACAAAGACCTTGGAATAATGTAATGATTTCTGGATTTGTAATGGCAGGAAAAGGTGAGAAGATTAGTAAGAGTAAAGGTAACAGCAAACATGAACCAATGGATTTAATTAAGCAATATTCAGCAGATGTATTAAGATATTGGGCTGGAACGGGAAGATTAGGTACAGACATAGTATTTAGTGAAGAAACATTACTTCGTGGTAAAAAATTAATAAATAAAATTTGGAATGTATCTAAATTTATAGAAATGCACTTAACAGATTATGAAGATAAAGAATTTAATGATTTTGAATATATTGACAAATGGATATTAGGTCGTTTTCAAGAAATGGAAAAATCATTCCTAATTTATTTAGATGACTACGAAGTAGGATTAGCACTAAATATATTAGAAAAATTCTTCTGGGAATTTTGTGATAACTATATAGAAATAGTAAAACATAGATTATATAGACCAGAAGAATTTGGAGAAATACCAAGATATAGTGGACAAAAAACTGTTTATACAATTTTATACAAATTGTTACAAGATTTTAGTATTTTCTTCCCATTTATAACAGAAGAAATATTCCAAGAACTATATCATACAGAAAAATCAATTCATATTACAGAAATAAAACCTTTAAATTATGATTTTAACAAAGAAATAGAATTAGGAAATCAAATGGTAGAAATCATAAGTCAAGCTAGAGGAGCTAAAACAAATAATAATGTTTCTTTAAAAACACCTATTAAAATGCTATCTATAGGAGTAAGTGAAGAATTGAATGAAGCCTTAAATAAAGCTAGTAAAGATTTTAAAGCTACATTATTTATTGAAAATATGGAAACAAAGATTATAGACAAAGATTATGAAGTTTATAATATAGAATTGGATGTTGGAGATTAATGGGCTTTAATGGTGTAGATTTTGCCAATTATTAAAAATTTTAAATAAAATATTTTTTGTAAAAGTGAGTATAATAATAGAAAAATAATATTAAATGTGATATACTTTGTGAAAAGAAATAACTTATGAGGAGAAAAATATGATTGAAAATCAAGATGTAGAGTTCAAGAAAATCTGGAAAGATGAATGGCTTGAGTGGATTTGTGGATTTGCTAATACTACAGGAGGTTTCCTATATATAGGTGTTGATGATAATGGAAAAGTCGTTGGTTTAGGAAATGCAGCACAGAGTCTTTTAGATAAATTACCTGGAAAAATAAAAGATTCTTTAGGAATACTTACTGAAGTAAAATTAGAGAAAGAAAATGATTTAGAATATATCGCAATAAAAATTGATAAATATCCGATACCAATTAGTTATCACGGAAAATTTTATTTAAGAAGTGGAAGAAGTAATCACGAAGCTACTTCTTCAGAATACGATAGACTTCTTTTAGAAAGATTTGGAAAGACTTGGGATGCTATGCAAGTTCCTAATGTAACCGTTGAAGATTTAGATTCAAATGCTATTGAAAGATTTAAAAAATTAGCAGTAGAGAATAAAAGGTTAAGTCCAGATGAAGTGAAAATAGATAATAAGGGACTATTAGAAAATCTAAAATTGTATGAAGACGGATATTTAACAACTTCTGCAATATTGCTATTTCATAATGACCCAGAAAAGTGGATACCTGGTGCATATACGAGAATAGCTTTTTTTGGAAAAGATGATGCAGATTTAAGATACCAAGATGAAGTACACGGTTCACTTATGTTCCAAGCAGAAGAAATAGTAAGGATATTATATACAAAATATTTAAAAGCTTATGTTTCATTTAATGGTATGCAAAGAGTAGATGAATACATAATTCCAGAAACAGCTGCAAGAGAAATAATTTATAATTTTTTACAACATAAAGCATATAATGTGGCTATTCCGACACAAATAAAAGTTTATGAAGATTACCTTTACTTTTGGAATCCTGGTGAAATACCAAATGAAGTAAAAGATATACTATTTAAATCTCATCCATCTATGCCTAGAAATCTTAAAGTTTCACAAACTTTTTTTAGAGCAGGTTTTGTAGAATATTGGGGTAGTGGAATAAAAAGGATAACAGATGCTTGTAAAGAGTATGGTTCTCCATTTCCTGAAATTATTAATGAAGCTGGAGGAGTAGCTGTTAAATGTAGAGCATCTGAGAGTTATTTAAAGGCAATGAGAGGAGAAAATAATTCTACCGCCCAAACTTCGCCCAAACTTCGCCCAAACTTCGCACAAACAATTAATGAAAGTGTTGAAAATGGAATAATTGAATTAATTAAAGAAAATAGCAAAATAACCCAAGTAGAAATGGCGAAGATGTTAGGTGTAAGTAGAGATAAAATTAAAAGAAATATTAAAAAAATGAAGGATGATAATAAAATTGATAGAATAGGAAATAGGAACAGTGGATACTGGAAAGTTCTATAAAATTATAAAAGTAAGAATAAAAATAGTGAATTGGAAAATATTTTTTTAGTTCACTGTTTTTTTAAAAATTAATAAAAATTATAAAATTATTGCAAATAAAATCTGAAAATAACCAAAAACGCTGACTTATAAATTTCACATTTAAGCAATTGATTAAATATTATTAATATGATAAAATACACATTAGTATTATATTTTTTTCTAACATGCTATAATTTTTCTGTGATTAGGGTTGTGTTAAAATAACTCCAGCACATGACCCTAATGACTATGAAGCTGGTAAAAGAAATAATTTAGAAATTATTGAAGTTTTTGATAGCAAAACAAAAATGGGAAATTTAATGCCAGAAGTAGAAGGAATGATAGCAATTAAAGCAAGACCAATTATTGTAGATAAATTAAAAGAATTAGGAGCTTTAGTTTCAATTGAAGATTATACACATAATGTAGGAATTTGTGAAAGATGTAAAACTAAAATAGAACCACGAATTTCAGAGCAATGGTTTGTTAAAATGAAAGATTTAGCAAAACCAGCAATTGAAGCCGTTAAAAATGATGATATTAAATTTGTACCTAAAAGATATGAGAAAATTTATTTTAATTGGATGGAAAATATTGAGGACTGGTGTATTTCAAGACAATTATGGTGGGGACATAGAATACCTGCATATTATTGTAAAGATTGTAACCATATAAATGTATCAAAAGAAAAACCAGAAAAATGTGAAAACTGTGGTTCTTGCAATTTAGAACAAGATAAAGATAGTTTAGATACATGGTTTAGCTCTGCTCTATGGCCATTTTCAACACTAGGTTGGCCAGATAAAGAAGCAGAAGACTTAAAAACATTTTACCCAACAAATGTATTAGTTACAGCATATGATATAATATTTTTCTGGGTTGCAAGAATGGTATTTTCAGGATTATATGCAATGAAAGAAAAACCTTTTAGTGATATATTAATACATGGAATTGTACGTGATAGCCAAGGACGTAAAATGTCTAAAACATTAGGAAATGGAGTAGATCCAATAGAAGTAATAGATAAATATGGAGCAGATAGCCTAAGATTTTCTGTACTTTCTGGGACTACAATGGGAAATGATATAAGATATATGCCAGAAAAACTAGAACAAGCATCTAATTTTGCAAATAAGATATGGAATGCAGCTAAATTTATAATAAATTCATTAGCAGATGAAGAAAAAGTAAGAGAATTTGAAAGTAAAAAAGATAAAAATGAAATACTTAAAGTAGAAGATAAATGGATTTTAAATAAATTTAATAAATTAGTTAAAGACACTACTAAAAATATAGAAAATTACGATTTAGGAATTGCTTTAGATAAAATATATAATTTTATCTGGAATGAATTTTGTGACTGGTATATAGAAATGGTAAAACCTCGTATTTATAGTGATAATGAAGAAGAAAAAGTAAGTGTAAGTTATGTATTAAACTATGTATTTAGTTCTTCATTAAAACTATTACATCCTTTTATGCCATTTGTAACAGCTAAAATATATTCAGAACTTATTTGTTTTGGAACTAAAGATTTAATAGTTGCAAAATGGCCTGAAGTAAAAAAAGAAATTGCTTTTGATAATGAAGAAGAATTTGTAGAAAAAATAAAAGATATTATAGTTGAGGTAAGAAATATTAGAGCTACTAAAAACATTCACCCAAGCAAAAAGTCTAAATTGGTATTTGTAACCAATAAGTATAAAAATGAGTTAAAGGAAATGGAAGATATATTATTAAAGCTATGTTTTGGAAATTCTTTAGAAATTATAGATAATAATAAAGAGGTTTTAAGTGATAGTATTAATATTATACAAGAAGATATAGAGCTTTATATTCCACAAGAAGGCTTAATCGACAAAGAAGAAGAGAAAAAAAGATTAGAAGATGAGAAAATAAGATTAGAAGCAGAAGTTTTAAGATGTGAAAAGATGCTTTCTAATCCAGGATTTATAAATAAAGCTCCTAAAGCTAAAGTAGAAGAAGAGCAAGAAAAGCTTAGAAATTATAAAGAAATGTTAAATAAAGTATTAGAAAAATTAAAGTAACATAAAATGACAAAATTTAAAAAATATGATATAATTAATTTATGCTTATTGCAAAAGATGTGGCTGTATATTTTCGAGAAAGGAATAATAATGTTAGCTAGTATCGAGCTTATTTTCGAAGATATGAGAGAAGACGACCAAAATGTTCCTATTCTTAGTTTTAGGAACAAAGACACAGATAAGAAAACTCCTAAGTTTTCTATCGATGTTAGGAATACTTGTTCATACGTAGACTGGGAGGCTGAGCTTGTTTCTGAGCCAGAGAGCTTAGAAGAATTAACAAAGATGTTTAATGATATAATAGCATCTTTGGAATGTGATTTTGTGATAGAAAGAAAAATAGAAAAGTTTTCAATTGATGGAGATGTCTTTAACGGAATTCAGATGTTTGCTATGTACTTTAAACGTATTACTTTTACAAAAATTAATCTTTCTATCCCAGAAAGAATTCCACCCAAAGTCTTTGGAGCAAGGATAACTAAGGTTGTAATTCGCTAAAGCCACATAAGCTAAGAATAATTAATCTTGGAATAGAAAAAGGCGAGAAGAAATTCTTGTCTTTTTCTATAAGTCGTTTTTCCTACGTTCCAAAAACTACTGAGAAAATCAACAGGAAAAACAAAAAAGAAAAATCTACATAATGTGACAAAAAAGAAAATATATGTTATAATATTGCTATGCATAAAATATGCATGTGTATATAAGGTCTTAGACTAAGGAAGGAAAAAACAATGCCAACTACACAAGTTATTGTTGAAAGGTCAGACACAGGAAAAATAACAGAATGGTTAATGACTATATTTAATCCTGAAGCAAAGAAGGAAAGTGAGATGTTTCGTCTAATTATAGATGGAACAAGTGCAATAGAGGTAATAACACCTGTATTAGCAGATGAAGAATCTTGCTATGAAAGCATAGTGCCATATTTCTATGAACTTTTAGCTTCAGAAAGGGTACAACTTGTTGTAAAAAAGCGGACGTTTTTGTATCACAATAAAGAAGTTCACATGGTAGAAGACTACTTAAGGAAAATGAAGACGTTAAAAGAAGACGATTCAGGCATTCAAATTTTCTTGGGACAACCTGAGACATGGAGAAAAGTAGAACGTAGGCTTGTTTATAGGTAATATGAAGGTGGTTTTGGAGAATATGCCAGTAATTCAGCTTGTCATTGAAAATGCAAAGGCTAGTGATTTTTATAATTGGCCTATGCAAATTATTATGCCAGATGGAAGAAGATCAGAACAGTTTTATCTTGTTGGAAAGGAAGAAAATTCTTATCTTTTAATTCTAACAGAATTAGAAAGAAAAGAATACGAAACAAAGGTAAGAGATTTTCTTCTTGAGCTTTGTGATACTCCAAGTATTGAAATTGTAATGGATGAAGTCACATATTTTAATGCCGGAGATCAAGAAGAAAAACTTGAAAGATGTCTGATGCGTTTAGAAATGGTTTCTACATCAGACAAAAGTATTAGCCTTCGTGATAAGCCAGTACCATGGAGACATGTGGAGCTAAGATTAGTCTAACCCTAAAGCAAGGACGATGTCTTTTGCTTAGTAAATAAGAAGTTTTGTCGAAAAGTTCTAAAAAATCGACAAAACTTCTTATTTTTTACTCTTGGAAAAAAATGTAAAAAGCTCTATAATAAAAAGGAAGTTTTTAGAAAGGAAGGAGATATATGGAGGCGAAATTTTATGAAGAGGACAAGCTATTGGTTTTTAAAATAACATCTGAAATAGATGACCATAGTGTACAAGAGATAAGGAGGAGAGCGGATTATGAAATGGAGAGATATATGCCTAAAAAAGTTATATTTGATTTTAATAGTGTTACTTTCATGGATAGTAGCGGAATAGGGTTAATAATAGGAAGGTATAAATTTGCTAAAATGATAGGTGCGAAATTAGCAATAAGAAATTTAACAGAAAGTGTTAGAAGAATTTTTGATATGAGTGGAATATTAAAATTAATACCAGTTGTATAGGGACGTTTCCTTTAGGGACATAAAAGTCGCTATTGGGGACAGATCTATAAAAATATCCACAAAAGAAAGGAAAGAAAAATGTTTAATAATGAAATGAAATTAGAATTTATAAGTAAGTCTTCAAATGAAGCATTTGCAAGAATAGCAGTTGCAGCATTTGCATCACAATTAGATCCTACAATTGAAGAGCTTGCAGATATAAAAACAGCAGTGTCTGAAGCTGTAACTAACAGTATCATACATGGATATGATAAAAAACAAGGAGTTGTAAAAATTTCAGCTTGGCTTAAAAGTAATGAAATAATAATAGAAATATCAGATAAAGGAAAAGGAATTGAAAATATAGAACAAGCAAAAGAGCCACTTTATACAACAAAACCTAATTTAGAAAGGTCTGGAATGGGATTTACGATAATGGAAAATTTTATGGATAATATGGAAGTGGAATCAGTAGTGGGGCTTGGAACAAAGGTTACAATGAGTAAAAAGATAAATACAAAAACAGAAAATGAAGAAGATGAGTTTAAAATGCTAATGACAACTAATACTTAAAAATTTGAGAAAAGAGGAGAATATGTACGAAAATGATAATAAAAGTATAAAAAAAGCTCAAGAAGGAGATAAAAATGAGCTTGAAAAATTGCTAAACAATAATAATGGCTTAATATGGTCAATAGTAAGAAGGTTTCAGGGAAGAGGCTATGAAGTAGAAGATTTATATCAAATAGCATGTATGGGTTTTATAAAAGCTGTAAAAAGATTTGATACTAATTTTGAAGTAAAACTTACAACATATGCTGTTCCATATATGATAGGAGAGATAAAAAAATATATTAGAGATGATGGATTGGTAAAAGTAAGTAGAAGTTTAAAAGAGCTTGGGATTAAAGTAAAAGAGTTACAAAAAGAGTATTTTTATAAAAAAGGAAAAGAAATTTCTATTGAAGAAATATCAAATGAATTGAAAGTACCAAAAGAAGATGTGATTTTATCAATAGAAGCGACGAGAAAACCAGAATCAATAGAAGGAAGTGTAAATAATACTAATTCAAAAACAGAAAAAAATATTAATTTAATAGATAAATTATCAACAGATAAAGACGAAGAAGAAATATTAACTAATAAAATGGTAATAAATGAGCTAATAAATAATTTAAATAAAAGAGAAAGAAAAGTTATATTACTTAGATATTTTAAGGGAAAGACACAAAAAGAGGTAGCTAAGATAATAGGGGTTACTCAAGTACAAGTGTCAAGAATAGAAAGAAAGATTTTAGATAGTATGAAAACGAAATTATGCTCATAAATAATTAATATAACCTTTTTAGGAGTTGATGTTTTTTGAAAAAAGTTTTTATCTATTTTTTTATATTTTTATTAATTTTCTTTTTATTACCAGCATTTCTTACTAAAAGAAATGTAGAAGCAAAAGGTATAAATAATAGTACAGAAAACGAAAATAAAGTAGAAGATAAGCTAAAGGAAAAAGAAAAATTCGAAGAATATAATTATAAAACTTATGGAACAATAAAATTATTGCATACAAAAACAAATGAAATTGAAGAAGTTCCGTTAGACACATATTTATGTAATGTAGTATCAGCAGAAATGCCAGTAGATTTTGAAAAAGAAGCTTTAAAAGCACAAGCAATAGTTGCAAGAACATATACTATATATAAAATTCAAAACAAAAAACATGAAAATGCAGATATTTGTGATGACTCTACATGTTGCCAAGCATGGATTTCTAAAGAAGATAGAAAACTCAAATGGGATGAAAATGTAAGAGAAAGTAATTGGAAAAAGATAGAAGAATGTGTATATGAAACAAAAGGAAAAATAATTACATATGAAGGAAAACCAATAAATGCGTTTTTCCATTCAAATAGTGGAGGAAAAACTGAAATTCCAGTAAATGTATGGGGTGGAACAGGTTATCCGTATTTACAGGTAGTGGAAACAGCAGGAGAGGATGGATATTTGCAATATCAGTCTGAAGTTATTTTATCTCAAAGTGATTTGATTAGCAAATTAAAAACAAAATATGAAGATATTACAATTGATTTTACTAATAATGATGATTTGAAAGTTTTAGAATATACTGATAGTGGAAGAGTAAAAACAATAAAATTCGGAAATCATGAACTTTCAGGGACAGAAACAAGAACATTACTTGACTTAAGGTCTACAAATTTTGAAATAATTAAAGAAGGTGAAAATATAAAATTTAGGGTCAAAGGCTATGGCCATGGTGTTGGAATGAGTCAAACAGGAGCTGATAGCTTAGCAAAAGAAGGGAAAACTTGTGAAGATATAATAAAGCATTTTTATATAGGAGTGGAAATTACAGAAGAAAATAAATTATAAAAATTTATCCTAAAATGTATAATCTCCTCAAAATAGGAAATACTTGTATTAATAAAAGTTTTAAGGAGGATATTAAGATGAGGAGAAATAATAGACCAAGGAATAATGAAAAAAGTATTATGCAAAATAAGATTTTAATGTATTCTATTATAGGAGTTGGCTTTTTAACGATTGTTTTGGTTGGATTGCTTATGTATAGTAGAAATTTAGAAGAGGATATGGAAGAAAATGTTCTTGATTTTGGTGATATGACAAATGTTACAAGTGAAAATACCACAAATTCTACTAATACAAATACACAAAGTGTTAGTACTGAAATTGGAAAATCAGTAAATGAAGCATTAAATAATAGTACAACTACAAATGTAGAAAATAATAGTAATAATACAGCAAATAGTACACAAAACCAGGTAGAAAATAATACTAGCAAAAAAGAAAATACAACTAAAACAACGAAGGCTAATACAACAAGCAAAATAGAAGATAAAAAAGAAGAGAACAAAAAAGAATTATCATTTGAAAGACCAGTAGAAGGTGAAATAATAAAAGCATATGCTAAAGATAATTTAGTATATTCAGAAACTTTGCAAGAATGGACTACACATTTAGGAATAGATATTAAAGCTGACAAAACAACAGTTGTAAAAGCAGCAGAAGCTGGTACCATTAAAACAATTAAAAATGATCCGAGATATGGATTAACTATTATTATAGAACATGATGATGGTTATCAGACAGTTTATGCTAATCTTTTAAGTTCTGAATTTGTAATTGAAGGTGAAAAAGTAGATAAAGGACAAAGTATAGGGACTGTTGGAAATACAGCTACATTTGAAATTGCAGACGAGCCACATCTTCATTTTGAAATATTAAAAGATGGTGTGCAAATAGACCCAACAACTATTATGAAATAGGCACAGATTTTGTGTCTATTTTTTCTTTGAAAATTTTAGTATTATTTTTTGAAAATTTCGAAAAAATGTTTGACATTTTTTTGTTTGTATGATATTATATTTGTAGATTTTAAATGGGAGTGATATAAATGGAGAAAAACAATAAAGAAGAGCTAAACGGAAGAGAAAAAGCAATATTAAAATTTGTAGAAACACAAATAATGACTGAAGGGTATCCACCATCAGTAAGAGAAATAGGAAAAGCAGTAGGATTAAATTCAACAGCAACAGTTCATGGCTATTTAAAAAGATTAGAAGAAAAAGGTTACATTAAAAGACAAGACAAAAAAGGTAGAACAATGAGATTATTAAAAGGTGGAGCAGGAGAAGAAAAGGAGACATCAAGCAAAAACTTCTATCTACAAAAAGAAATGGTAGAAGTACCAATAATAGGGAAAATAACTGCAGGAGAACCAATACTAGCAGTAGAAAATGTAACAGACACTTTTCCAATTCCAATAGATTTTGTTGGAAATTCAGAAAGTTTTATGCTAACAGTAAGAGGAGAAAGTATGATAGAGGCTGGTATTTTAGATGGAGATTACATATTAGTTAAAAGACAAAATACAGCAAATAATGGAGAAATAGTAGTTGCATTAATAGGAGATGAAGCAACAGTTAAAACATTTTACAAAGAAAAAGATCACATAAGATTACAACCAGAAAATAGTACTATGGAACCTATAATAGTGCCAGATTGTGAAATTCTTGGAAAAGTTGCTGGGGTTTTTAGAAAAATGTAAATTTTTTGTGAACAAATATTGATTGATATTGACAAAATGACACCATGTCACATATAATGATATGGTGTTATAAATATGTTTAAATATATTATACGAGGAGGATAAAAATGCTAAAAGTATTAAAAAACTTAAAAAAGTCTTTTTGGGCAGTTATAGTAATTATTTTATTACTAATAGTACAAGCACAAGCTGATTTAAGATTACCAGATTTTACATCAAGAATAGTAAATGTAGGTATTCAATCAGGAGGAATAGAAAATGCAGTGCCTGAAATAATTAGTAAAGAAGATATGGATAATATCTTAATTTTCTCAAATGAAGATGAAAAGATCTTAGAAAATTATACATTAGTAGGAAATGAACTAAATAAAGACCAAGAGAAAATAATTAAAAATTATTTAGGAAAAGATTATGAAGTAGAAGAAAATACTATTTATGTATTAAATGATATTAGTAGCCAAAAAGAAGACGAGTTATCTGGAATTTTTTCAGAACCACTAATGGAATATAGTCTAATAACTAATGAAGAAACAGCTTCTAAAATAAAAGAAAAATTTACAGCAAATGTTCCGCAAAGGCAAAAAGAAGTAATAGAAAATATGAGTATATTAGAAATATTAAAAACAATGCCTGAAGAACAAAAAACTACAATGCTTTCTGAATTTACAAAGCAAATTGAAAATATGGAAAGCTCAATAAAAGAACAAGCAGCAGTTGCAGAAGTTAAGAACTTATATTCTAATTTAGGAATAGATACAGATAAAGTACAAAATAATTATATATTATCACAAGGATTGCTTATGCTTGGTGTTGCACTAATTAGCATGGTGTCAGCAATTTCTATTATGCTTTTATCTGCAAGAGTAGCAGCAAAACTTGGTAAAACTTTAAGAGAAAAAGTATTTAAAAAAGTACTTAAATTTTCAACAGGAGAATTAAATAAATTTTCAACAGCATCACTTATTACTCGTAGTACAAATGATATACAACAAATACAAATGCTTATTGCAATTTTATTTAGAGTAGTTGTATATGCACCAATTATAGGTGTTGGAGGTTTTATAAAAGTATTAACAACAAGTGATAATTCAATGGCTTGGATAATTGGTGTTGCAATACTTGCAGTACTATTTATTGTAATTACATTATTTATAGTAGCAATGCCAAGATTTAGAAAATTACAAGATTTAACAGATAAACTAAATTTAGTATCAAGAGAGATATTAAGTGGTATGCAAGTAATTAGAGCATTTAATACTGAGAAAAAAGAAGAAAAAAGATTTGATATAGCAAATAAAGATTTAATGAAGACAAATGTGTTTGTAAACCGTGCAATGTCTATGATGATGCCACTTTTAATGTTTGTTATGAATTCTATTATGATACTTATTATATGGGTAGGTGGACACAATGTAGACCAGGGTATTATGCAAGTTGGAGATATGATGGCATTTATCCAATATACAATGCAAATAGTTATGGCATTTTTAATGATTTCTATGATTTCAATAATGCTTCCTAGAGCATCAGTATCAGCAAGACGTATAAATGAGGTGTTAGACACAGAGCCTAGTATAAAAGATAAACCAGAAAATGAATTAAAGAAATTTGATGAAAGTAAAAAAGGTTTAGTAGAATTTAAAAATGTTTCATTTAGGTATCCAGATGCAGATACAGAAATATTAGAAGATATAACATTTACTGCTAGACCAGGAACAACAACAGCAATTATTGGAAGTACAGGAAGTGGAAAGTCAACTGTAGTAAACTTAATTCCAAGATTTTATGATGTGACAGGAGGAGAGCTTTTAATAGATGGTGTAAATGTAAAAGATGTATCACAAAAAGATTTAAGAGATATTATAGGTTTTGTACCTCAAAAAGGGTTATTGTTTTCAGGTACAATAGAATCAAATATTAAATATTCAGATGATAATATGTCTGATGAAAAAATGTATGAAGCAGCAAGAATAGCACAAGCAACAGAATTTATAGAGACAAAAGAGAAAAAATATAAAGATCCAATTTCACAAGGTGGAGGAAATGTATCAGGAGGACAAAAACAACGTATATCAATTGCAAGGGCTATTGCAAAAGATCCAGAAATATTTGTGTTTGATGATAGTTTTTCAGCATTAGATTTAAAAACAGATAGAGCTTTAAGAGAAGCCTTAAAAGAAAAAACAGAAAATAAAACAGTAATAATTGTAGCACAAAGAATAAGTACAATCTTAAATGCTGATAAAATAATTGTATTAGAAGAAGGAAAAGTTGTAGGAATAGGAACACATGAAGAACTTATGAAAGACAATGAGACATATAGGCAAATAGCTTTGTCACAATTATCTGAAGAAGAATTAAATGAGAAAGGAGGTAATTAATTATGCCAGGACCAATGGGAAACCCTAGAAGAAATATGTCTACTGTAAAAGCAAAAGATTTTAAAAAGACAACAATGAAATTAATAAGAGATTATTTATCAAAATATAAATTAGCTTTAATAATTGTAATGATTTTTGCAATAGGAAGTACAATTTTTACAATTGTAGGTCCAAAAATACTAGGAAATGCAACTACAGAGATATTCAATGGAATAGTAAGTAAAATATCTGGTGGTTCTGGGGTAGATTTTGGAAAAGTTGGAACAATTTTACTTACATTACTTGGTTTATATATATTAAGTGCAATATTTTCATTTGTACAAGGTTTTACCATGACAGGTGTATCACAAAAGCTAACATATAAATTAAGAAATGATATTGCAATAAAAATAAATAAACTTCCAATGAAATATTTTGATACAAAAACACATGGAGAAGTATTATCAATTATAACAAATGATATTGATACTTTAAGTATGAATTTAAATCAAAGTATCACACAAATAATTACCTCTATTTGTACAATTATTGGAATACTTATTATGATGATTTCGATAAGCTGGAAAATGACATTAATTTCTTTAATAATACTTCCGATTGCAGGAATATTGGTTAAAATTATTGTAAGTAAATCACAAAAGTATTTTAAGGCACAACAAGATTACTTGGGACATGTAAATGGACAAGTAGAAGAAATTTATGGAGGCTTAAATATTGTAAAAGTATTTAATGCAGAAGGAAAAGTGGATGAGGAATTTGAAAAAGCAAATGATACTTTGTATCATTCAGCATGGAAATCACAGTTCTTATCTGGTCTAATACATCCAGTTATGAATTTTATAGGAAATATTGGTTATGTTGGTGTTGCAGTAGCAGGTGGTTATCTTGCTATTAATGGAACAATTACAGTAGGCAATATCCAAAGTTTTATACAATATAATAGGCAATTTGTACAACCAATAAATCAAATAGCACAGATTTCAAGTATGCTTCAATCTATGGCAGCTGCTGCTGAAAGAATTTTTGAATTTTTAGAGCAACCAGAAGAACAAGAAACTAAAAAAGGTAATATTGATATTTCAAAAATAGAAGGAAATATAGTTTTTGACCATGTTAAATTCGGTTATGATGAAAATAAAACAATAATAAACGATTTTAATTGTAAGGTACAAAAGGGACAAAAAATTGCAATTGTGGGTCCAACAGGTGCAGGAAAAACAACAATGGTAAAACTTCTTATGAGATTTTATGATGTAAATAGTGGCTCTATTTTAATAGATGGACATAATATAAAAGATTTTGAAAGAGGAAAGCTTCGTCAAATGTTCGGTATGGTTTTACAAGACACATGGCTTTTTGGTGGTACTGTAAAGGATAATATTAAATACGGAAAAGAAGATGCAACAGATGATGAAGTAATAAGAGCAGCAAAAGCAGCACATGTACATCATTTTATAAAGACATTACCTAATGGTTATAATTCTGTTTTAAATGAAGAATCAAGTAATGTATCAGCAGGACAAAAACAATTACTTACTATTGCAAGAGTAATATTAGCAGACCCTAAAATATTAATTTTAGATGAGGCAACATCTTCTATTGATACAAGAACTGAAATACAAATACAAGATGCAATGGATAATTTAATGAAAGGAAGAACAAGTTTTATTATAGCACATAGATTATCAACTATTAAAAATGCAGACCTAATTTTAGTTATGAACCACCGGAGATATTGTAGAACAAGGAAAACATGAAGAGTTACTTGCAAAAGAAGATGGATTTTATAAAAATCTATATAATTCACAATTTGAGACTGAAGAAGAACAATAAAAATTATATTATTAAAGTTCTTCTAAAAAATCAGTATAAAAATTTATATATAAGTGGTAGATATTTTCTATCACTTATATTAAATTAAAAGGGAAAATAAATTTCACAAAAATATACAAACCTTTGTTTACTTATTGCCTATAATGTGTTATAATTGAAAGGCGAGGTGATAATATATGAATACTGAAATTCACAATAATATTGAAAAAACTGAAAATATATTAAATAGTATCAATAATTCTGATGCTATTCAGTTTTCTGAATGGACTAAAGAAAAAGCTAATTTAAGATATAATGGAAAATTTCCTGAATTTCCAATATATAATAATTTTATTTATTGGTGTAATCTTGGAATAAATATTGGGAGTGAGCAAAATAAATTAAGACCTGTATTAATATTAAAAACTTCTAAAAATTTTCCTATATGCACTATTTTACCACTAACGACAAAAAGATTAGAAGATGATTTTTGGTTTCATATTGATTTAGGAGAAATCGACTCTACTGTTTTAGTTGAGCAATTAAAAGTTGTTAGCAAAATAAGAATTACAGATCCATATAGAAAAAAAGGAAAACTAGTTACTATTTCAGAAAATGACTGGAAAAAGATTAATTTGCAACTTGAAAGTTTATATAGGTTAAGACCCCTAAAAAATGAATAATTGACAGATTTTACAAAATATGATATAAAAATGAATACCAGGCTAAGTGTTATTTCCGTAGGAAAATAGAAAAATATATAAAAATTTGGGGGGGTTTTTATTGAAAACGAAGAGTGTATGTAAAAAAATTTTAATATGGAGTCTTGTAATAATTTTAATGGTAGCATATTTGCCTATAGGCGAAATATATGCATATACAAATGAAATTGAAGAAAATTCTCAGCAAAATGTAAACGTACAAAAAGATAAAACTAATGGAAATATTATTACAAATGAAAGTCAGAATAAAAAAGAAGATGGTCGGAAATACTACGGAAATACCAAGTGTAATATCTGAAGAAAATGAAGATTCAGATGAGAGTATTAACGATTCTGAAAATAAACTTATAGAAAAAGATAAAGCACAAGATAAAAAACAACAAAATGAAATATATAAATTAGAGAAACAAAATGTTGAAACCAAAGCTAGCTATAGCGATTTAGCTAATTTTGTTTCAGAAGCTAAAATTTTTGATCAAGATGGAAATCCAGTTACAGAAGTTAGTCATGATGAAACATATAGAATACAATTAAGATTTAATGAGACAGAAGAAAAGCAGTTTAGTGTAAATAATTCTGGAATGATGACTTATCAATTACCGGAATTTGTTAAAGTGATAAATGGTATTAGTGGACAAGATATAATAAGTAGTGAGGGAATAAAATTAGGTAACTATTCTATTTCTATAGATGGATTAGTTACAGTAACATGGGATAATGTAGACAGAGAAGGTAATTTAATAGATGAATCTTATATAGATTATTATGATGATGCGTTTTTAACTTTAACTTTTGATTCGAATTTATCAATAGATCATATTAGTGAAGAAATAGTAATCGATTTTGGAAATAACGTAAAAATAAATGTTTCTTTTGATGAAAAGTATTCTTTAATGGTAAATAAATCAGCAGCGATAAATGGAAATGGACAAAAATATAACTATGATACAAATACAATAAATTATAATGTACAACTTATGACATATGGTGATATGAAAGCTTTACATATAGAAGATACGATAGATCAATATTTTGAGTTAGATATAACTAAACCTATTACAGTTACTTTAAATTATAAAGAAGGAACAAGTGAAACATTTACAATAGATTTAAATAATTATCCAAATTCTATTATGGTAAATGGAGCCACTGTATATGGTATAGATATAAATAAATATATATCTATAAGCAATAATGGGTTTATATTAAATTATTTACCACAAAGTGGAGTTATACCTAGTCAAACAGAAATAATTACAAATTATACAACGAAAATAAAAGAAGGAGTTTTAGAAGAAAATAATAGTGGAACAATAAGTTATAATGTGAAAAATACAGTTACGGGTAAAGGAGTTTTAAACACATCAGGAAACCAAGTAATTGCTACAGATACTGAAAGTGTACCAGTTTCTATTATAAAATTATATAAAAGAGGGGAATTTGTAGAAGCAGGAAATGTAGAAGTTGGAAATAAAGAAGAGGCAATTGTATGGTACATTCAAGTTGGAGATGGAAAGAGTGAAGTAAGCGGAACAACTATTACAGATACTTTGGGAGATGGATTGAGATTTGCATTAAACGAGCCATGTTTAATTGTTTTATATAATAAAGATGGAAATGCTTTGTATTTGCCAAGTAATAATGGAACTTTAAGTTCTTTTGCCCAAACATATGGTATATCAATAAATGGGAATACACTTACTTGGACAGTTCCTAGTTGGATAAATGGATATGGTAATGTTGATGTTTATAGAGCAGATATTTATTATTGTACTTATTTTGAAAGAAGTGTAGATACAGGGTATGAAGCTTATAAAAATAATGTTATTGGAAAAGGACCTATAGGAGAGGTATCAACAGGAGCAGAAGCTTGGGTTGCAGGAGATTTAACGACTATAAATAAAGAAGTAGAAGCAATAAATGCAAAGGATGAATTTATAAATTATACAATAGATATGCCTATATCACAAGCATATTTTGGAGAACCACTAGCTTTTTATGATTTAACAGAATTACATATTAGTAATGTGTGGAATGGAGAAAGTCTACAAGAAAAAGTGTATCATGTAAATTATGAAGAGATTAGGGATGTTTTTGAAGAAAACTTAGAAATAACAGTATCAACAGAAAGTGGAAAAAATATAACATTTGTAAATGTTAATAATAATCCTGATAATTCACCATACACATATTATGTATCATATGGTGGAATAGGTAACTATGGGCAAGTAGTAATTATTTTTAATGGATATGACGATTTAACTAGTAAGTGGAATATTAATGAAAATAGCTTTTTACATATAACGTATAAAATACCAACAGATGCAATTGTAAGAGATAGAAATAATCCAAATCAAAATAAAGGTACATTAAAGGAATATGCAGGAGAAAAAATAACAAATATAGTCGAAGCATTAACCAGAAATACTGCAATAGACCAAGTAGTTTCTATAGGAAAAGATCAAGTAGATGCAGTAATTCCAGAGACATTAAAGAAAGAATATGTTTTTATAAACAATAGTAATATTGCTAATTTTAACATTGAAATAAACAAAGAAAAACAAGATTTGTTAGAAGATGGGGATACTTTAACAATAATTGATACTATGTCACCTACATTAGAATTTTTACAAAATACTTTAAAAGTTTATAAATATAATGAAGGAACAAATGCATATGATATAGAAATTTCTGATTATACTTTTGCAGTAGAAAAAGACTCTAGCACGGGAGAAACTATTGTTAGAATAAATGTACCAGATGGGGAAAGATTACAACTAAGCTATAATTGCCTTATGGTAGGAACAGGAGTTGTTGCTATTTCAAACTTGGCAAAAATAGAAGGAGTAGTTGGAACAGCTAGTAGAACAGAATATTCTTTCCAAGTACAAAATAGCTCAGCTGTTTCCGGAGGTTCAGAAACTGGTTTTGACTTTTATATTATCAAATATGGAGAAAAAGAGGGAAGTAAAACACCTTTAAATGGTGTGCAATTTGAGCTTTATAAAATCGAAAATGAAGAAGAAACAACAATAGCAACTGTTTATACAGATGCGAATGGAAAAATTGAATTAAATAATATGGAAGATGGAACATATTATTTAAGAGAATTAACAACGATTGAACCGGATTATATAAAATTAAATGGAGCTGTTACATTAAAGATAGAAGATGATAATTTAGCAGCAACATATAAAGAAGATGGAGTTGTTCAAGTTTTAACAGATGGAAATAATCAAAAATATGTAGAAGTAATAAATAAATCACAAGAATTAATACAAATAGAGGGAACAAAGACTTGGAATGATAGTAATAACAAGTATGGAACAAGACCAGAGGCAATTACTGTAAACTTATTAGCAAATGGAGAAAAAGTAGATAGCAAAACTATAACAGCAGACATAAATAACGAATGGAAATATAGTTTTACAAATTTAGCAAAGTATGACAATGATGGAGAAGAAATTACTTATACAGTTCAAGAAGTAGAACTTAAAAATTATACAACTACTTTAAGAACAGGCGGTATAAATAGTAATGGAATAAATATAGAAAATACATTAATAACAACAAGTTTAAGTGGACAAAAAATATGGGATGATAACAACAATAAATTCAGTACAAGACCAGAAACAATTACTGTAAACCTATTAGCAAATGGAGAAAAAATAGAGAGTAAAACAGTAACAAAAGAAAACAATTGGACATATGAATTTACTAATATTCCTATGTATGATGCAGAAGGAAAGGCTATTGTATATACAGTAAATGAAGAAGATGTAAATGGTTATAATGTAAGCTATGATGGAAACAATATAGAAAATACATTAATAACAACAAAAGTAAGTGGGCAAAAAACATGGGAAGACTTTGAAAATAAATTCAATACAAGACCAGAAACAATTATTGTAAACTTATTAGCAAATGGAGAAAAGGTAGAGAGTAAAACAGTAACGAAAGAAAATAATTGGGCATATGAATTTACTAATATTCCTATGTATGATAAAGAAGGAGAAGTTATTACATATACAGTAAATGAAGAAGATGTAAAAGGTTATACAACTCTTGCTAATGGAACAAACATTACTAATTCTTTAATAACAACAAGTGTAAGTGGGCAAAAAACATGGGAAGACTTTGAAAATAAATTCAGTACAAGACCAGAAACAATTACTGTAAATCTATTGGTAAATGGAGAAAAAATAGAAAGTAAAACAGTAACGAAGGAAAATAACTGGGCATATGAATTTACTAATATTCCTATGTATGATGCAGAAGGAAATGCTATTGCATATTCAGTAAGTGAAGAAGAGGTAAAAGGATATAATGTAAGTTATAATGAAAATAATATAGAAAATACATTAATAACAACAAGTTTAAGTGGAGAAAAAACATGGAACGACAATAATAACAAATATAAAACAAGACCAGAAGAAATTACTGTAAACCTATTAGCAAATGGAGAAAAAGTAGAGAGTAAAACAGTAACGAAAGAAAATAATTGGGCATATGAATTTACTAATATTCCTATGTATGATAAAGAAGGAACAGCTATTGCATATACAGTAAGCGAAGAAGAGGTAAAAGGATATAATGTAAGTTATAATGGAAATGATATAGAAAATACATTAGTAACAACAAAAATATCAGGAATAAAGCTATGGAATGATAATGGAAATATAAACAATACAAGACCAACAGAAATTACTGTAAACTTATTAGCAAATGGAGAAAAAATAGAAAGTAAAACAGTAACGAAAGAAAATAACTGGGCATATGAATTTACTAATATTCCTATGTATGATAAAGAAGGAGAAGTTATTACATACACAGTAAGTGAAGAGCATGTAAATGGTTACACTGACTTTGTTAGCGGAACAAATATTACTAATTCTTTAATAACAACAAATATAGAAGGACAAAAAATATGGGCTGATAACAACAACAAATATAAAACAAGACCAGAAGCAATAACTGTAAACTTATTAGCAAACGGAATTAAAGTGGCTAGCAAAACGGTAACAGAGAAAGATAATTGGTCATATAAGTTTATTGATGTGCCAAAAGTAGATGAAAATGGAAGAGAAATTGTTTATGAAATAATAGAAACAACAGTAAATGGTTACAATGTAAGTTATGATGGAAATAATATAGAAAACACATTAATAACAACAAGTGTAAGTGGACAAAAAACATGGAATGACTTTGAAAATAAATTCAGTACAAGACCAGAATCAATTACTGTAAATCTATTGGCAAATGGCGAAAAAATAGATAGTAAAACAGTAACGAAAGAAAATAACTGGGCATATGAATTTACTAATATTCCTATGTATGATAAAGAAGGAACAGCTATTGCATATATAGTAAGTGAAGAAAATGTAAATGGTTATAATGTAAGTTATAACGGTAATGATATAGAAAATACGTTAATAACAACAAATGTAGGTGGACAAAAAACATGGAATGACTTTGAAAATAAATTCAGTACAAGACCAGAATTAATTACTGTAAACTTATTAGCAAACGGAGAAAAAGTAGATAGTAAAACAGTAACAGAAGAAAATAACTGGGCATATGAATTTACGAATATTCCTATGTATGATAAAGAAGGAAATGCTATTACATATACAGTAAGTGAAGAGCATGTAAATGGTTACACTGACTTTGTTAGCGGAACAAACATTACAAATTCTTTAATAACAACAAATGTAAGTGGACAAAAAACATGGGAAGACTTTGAAAATAAATTTAGTACAAGACCAGAATCAATTACTGTAAACTTATTAGCAAATGGAGAAAAAATAGAAAGTAAAACAGTAACAGAGGAAAATAATTGGGCATATGAATTTACTAATATTCCTATGTATGATGCAGAAGGAAATGCTATTACGTATACAGTAAGTGAAGAAGATGTAAAAGGTTATACAACTCTTGCTAATGGAACAAACATTAAAAATTCTTTAATAACAACAAATATAGAAGGACAAAAAACATGGCATGATAACAACAACAAATATGAAACAAGACCAACAGAAATTACTGTAAACCTATTAGCAAACGGAGAAAAAATAGAAAGTAAAACAGTAACAGAGGAAAATAATTGGGCATATGAATTTACGAATATTCCTATGTATGATAAAGAAGGAGAAGTTATTACATATACAGTAAATGAAGAAAATGTAAATGGTTACTCAAGCTTTGTTAGTGGAACAAATATTACTAATTCTTTAATAACAACAAATGTAAGTGGACAAAAAACATGGGAAGACTTTGAAAATAAATTCAGTACAAGACCAGAAACAATTACTGTAAACCTATTAGCAAATGGAAAAGAAGTAGGAAGTAAAACAGTAACAGAGGAAAATAATTGGGCATATGAATTTACTAATATTCCTATGTATGATGCAGAAGGAAATGCTATTACATATACAGTAAGCGAAGAAGATGTAAATGGCTATGATGTAAGTTATAACGGTAACAATATAGAAAACACATTAATAACAACAAAAGTAAGTGGGCAAAAAACATGGGAAGACTTTGAAAATAAATTTAGTACAAGGCCAGAAGCAATTACTGTAAATTTATTGGCAAATGGAGAAGAAGTAGAAAGTAAAACAGTAACGAAGGAAAATAACTGGGCATATGAATTTACGAATATTCCTATGTATGATAAAGAAGGAACAGCTATTACATACACAGTAAGTGAAGAAGATGTAAAAGGTTATACAACTCTTGCTAATGGAACAAACATTATAAATTCTTTAATAACAACAAGTGTAAGTGGGCAAAAAACATGGGATGATAACAACAACAAATATACAACAAGACCAACAGAAATTACTGTAAACCTATTAGCAAATGGAGAAGAAGTAGGAAGTAAAACAGTAACGAAGGAAAATAACTGGGCATATGAATTTACTAATATTCCTATGTATGATGCAGAAGGAAATGCTATTGCATATTCAGTAAGTGAAGAAGAGGTAAAAGGATATAATGTAAGTTATAATGAAAATAATATAGAAAATACATTAATAACAACAAGTTTAAGTGGAGAAAAAACATGGAACGACAATAATAACAAATATGAAACAAGACCAGAAGCAATTACTGTAAACCTATTAGCAAATGGAGAAGAAGTAGAGAGTAAAATAGTAACGAAGGAAAATAACTGGGCATATGAATTTACTAATATTCCTATGTATGATAAAGAAGGAACAGCTATTGCATATACAGTAAGTGAAGAAGAGGTAAAAGGATATAATGTAAGTTATAATGGAAATGATATAGAAAATACATTAGTAACAACAAAAATCTCAGGAATAAAACTATGGAATGATAATGGAAATATAAAGAATACAAGACCAGAAGAAATTACTGTAAACTTATTAGCAAATGGAGAAAAAATAGAAAGTAAAACAGTAACGAAAGAAAATAACTGGGCATATGAATTTACTAATATTCCTATGTATGATAAAGAAGGAACAGCTATTACATATTCAGTAAGCGAAGAAGATGTAAATGGTTACACGGACTTTGTTAGCGGAACAAATATTACTAATTCTTTAATAACAACAAATATAGAAGGACAAAAAACATGGGCTGATAACAACAACAAATATAAAACAAGACCAGAAGCAATTACTGTAAACTTATTAGCAAACGGAATTAAAGTGGCTAGCAAAACGGTAACAGAGAAAGATAATTGGTCATATAAGTTTATTGATGTGCCAAAAGTAGATGAAAATGGAAGAGAAATTGTTTATGAAATAATAGAAACAACAGTAAATGGTTACAATGTAAGTTATGATGGAAATAATATAGAAAACACATTAATAACAACAAGTGTAAGTGGACAAAAAACATGGAATGACAATAATAACAAATATGAAACAAGACCAACAGAAATTACTGTAAATTTATTAGCAAATGGAGAAAAAGTAGAGAGTAAAACAGTAACGAAAGAAAATAATTGGGCATATGAATTTACTAATATTCCTATGTATGATGCAGAAGGAAATGCTATTACGTATACAGTAAGTGAAGAAGATGTAAAAGGTTATACAACTCTTGCTAATGGAACAAACATTAAAAATTCTTTAATAACAACAAATATAGAAGGACAAAAAACATGGCATGATAACAACAACAAATATGAAACAAGACCAACAGAAATTACTGTAAATTTATTAGCAAATGGAGAAGAAGTAGGAAGTAAAACAGTAACAGAGGAAAATAATTGGGCATATGAATTTACTAATATTCCTATGTATGATGCAGAAGGAAATGCTATTACATATACAGTAAGCGAAGAAGATGTAAATGGCTATGATGTAAGTTATAACGGTAACAATATAGAAAATACATTAATAACAACAAGTTTAAGTGGACAAAAAACATGGAATGACTTTGAAAATAAATTTAGTACAAGGCCAGAAGCAATTACTGTAAATTTATTGGCAAATGGAGAAAAAGTAGAAAGTAAAACAGTAACAGACGAAAATAACTGGACATATGAATTTACTAATATTCCTATGTATGATGCAGAAGGAAATGCTATTGCATATACAGTAAGCGAAGAAGATGTAAAAGGCTATGATGTAAGTTATAACGGTAACAATATAGAAAACACATTAATAACAACAAATGTAAGCGGACAAAAAACATGGAATGACTTTGAAAATAAATTTAGTACAAGACCAGAATCAATTACTGTAAATTTATTAGCAAATGGAGAAAAAGTAGAAAGTAAAACAGTAACAGAGGAAAATAATTGGGCATATGAATTTACTAATATTCCTATGTATGATGCAGAAGGAAATGCTATTACATATACAGTAAGCGAAGAAGATGTAAAAGGCTATGATGTAAGTTATAACGGTAACAATATAGAAAACACATTAATAACAACAAATGTAAGCGGACAAAAAACATGGAATGACTTTGAAAATAAATTCAGTACAAGACCAGAATCAATTACTGTAAACTTATTAGCAAATGGAGAAAAAGTAGATAGTAAAACAGTAACAGAAGAAAATAACTGGACATATGAATTTACTAATATTCCTATGTATGATAAAGAAGGAAATGCTATTGCATATACAGTAAGCGAAGAAGATGTAAAAGGCTATAATGTAAGTTATAACGGTAATGATATAGAAAATACGTTAATAACAACAAGTGTAAGTGGACAAAAAACATGGGAAGACTTTGAAAATAAATTTAGTACAAGACCAGAATCAATTACTGTAAACTTATTGGCAAATGGAGAAAAAGTAGAAAGTAAAACAGTAACAGAAGAAAACAACTGGACATATGAATTTACTAATATTCCTAGGTATGATGTAGATGGAAAAGAAATAAAATATTCAGTTGAAGAAGAAGAGGTTCAAAATTATACATCTACTGTAGATGGGTATAATATTGTAAATAAACTAAATGTACCAGAAAGACCAAAAATGTTAGCATTTTTTGAAGAACCAAAAATAAGTAATAAAGAATTATTTTATACTCCAAAAACAGGAAATAAGAACTTTTTAGGACATTTCATAATTACAGCAATAATATCTGCAATAGGAATAGTTATAATAAAAAGAAGCAATAAGGAAGATAGATAGAAAATATAAAAGTGGAGTAACGTAAGAACTACGTTCTCCATTTTTGAAGTGGAGATGGAATGAAAAATGGTTTCAAAAAAGATAAAGAATATTTTATATATTTTATTTATAATAATTTTTCTAATTTCTATTTTCTATATAATAAACTATTTTATAAATGTGGAGAAATCAAAGAAAAACATAGAAGAAATTAGACAGATTATGAATAGTAATACATCAAATAATAATGAAGAAACAAAAAAAATAATAGAAGAACAAGCTGAAACGATCAATTATAAAATAGAAAATTTGAAGAAAATACAAGAAGAAAACAGTGAAATAATAGCTTGGATTAATATAGAAGGAACAGAAATAAATTATCCAATATTACAATCAGATAATAATGAATATTATTTAACAAAAAATTATAAAAAACAATACGATGCAAATGGTTCAATATTCTTAGATTGTAGATATGATTTAGAAAAACCAAGTGACAATTTTCTAATATATGGGCATAATAATAATAATGGATTAATGTTTGATAATTTATTAGCATATGAAGACAAAAATTATTATGAAAATCATCCAACCATAAATTTAACAACAATAGAAGAAGATGCGGTGTATAAAATAATATCTGTATTTAAGAGTGAGGTATACGAAAAATCAGAAGATAATAAATTTGTATATTACAATTATATTGATTTTGAAAATGATGAACAATATTACAGTTATATAGAAAATTGCATAAAGAATTCTTTGTATAAAATTGAAGATAATATAAACTATAAAGAAAAGCTTTTAACATTATCAACATGCGAGTACTCAAAAAAGAATGGAAGATTTGTAGTAGTAGCAATAAAGACGAAATAAAATAAATATAAGCGGGAAAAAATCCCGTTTATATTTTTGATATGTATTATTTATTTTTCGGATTAACATATAAAGTATTATAATTTGTATAGATAACCATACCAGGTTTAGCATTTTTAGGCTTTTTAACATACTTAACAAGGCAAGTATCAACAGGCACATTAGAAGAAAATTTTGCTTTGCTATGGTAAGCAGTAATTTCAGCACATTTAGTAAGAATATCTTGGGAAGGCTTTTGGTTTTGTAAGAAAAGTACAGCATGGCTTCCATGAATATCTTTAGTGTGGAACCATATATCACTTTTATTTGCAAATTTAAGTGTTAAATAGTCATTTTCTTTGTTATTTCTTCCAACTAAAAGAGTAAAATCATCTATTTTGTATTTTAAAGGATTAAAACTAACATTTTTATTTTTAGTAAGATTAGACTTTCTAACCTTATTTTGTTTCTTATTTTTTAAGTTTTTAGTTTTTTCTTTAAAAATATCATTTTCAGAAATCTCATCTAAAATCTCAGCAATTTCTTCTATAGAATTTGCAGTTTCTAATTCGTAAACAACACTTTCAATATAATTAAGTTCTTCTATAGTTTCCTTTTTTTGTATACTTACAATTTCTAAAGCATTTTTTAATTTACTATATTTTTTAAAAAATCTTTTAGCATTAACAGAAGGAAGATATTTTTTATCTAAAGGAATAGTAATCTTTTTATTATTATCATAATAGTTTTCAAGCTCGATACTACTTAAATTTTTATTAGGAATTTTGTAAAGGTTAGCAGTAATAAGTTCTCCATAAAGTCTGTATACATCCATATTTTTACATTCTTTAAGTTTGTTATCAATATTTTTTAATCTCTTATTATATTTCTTTAAAGTAGCTAAAATTAATTTAAGTACATTGTTTCTATTTGTTTTTAATTCTTCACTTGCCTCTTTATTATAATAAAAATCATCAATAGCAAAATTAATAGAAAAATTATTTTCATTAGTATCATCAGGGACAAGAAAATAATCATTATCACTTTGTTCTAATTTTAACTTTAATGAATTAGTTCTATCTATAATATCATTTAAAAAATTATATATATCATAAGGAGTATTTAAATTAAATTTTTCTATGAGAAAAGAAATATAATTTTTACTAATACCATTAAAATTATCACTAATAATCTTAGGATATAAACTAATATTTTCTGTTTTTATAATGTTTTCAAAATCTTCCAAGCTAGTTCCTAAAAAATCTTTTTTAGAAATTTCAGGATATGTATACTTAATATGAGGAACAACAACATGAGTTGCATTTTCATTATTAATATGTCTCATACTATCTATAATAACATTTTGGTCATCAAGAAGAATAATATTACAATGTTTTCCCATAAGCTCAATTATAAGTTTTTTAGAAATAATATCATCTATATCATCAAAACCTTCAAATTCAATAGTAACAATTCTTTCTAAAGAATTAGTAATAACATTTTTAATCCTTAGGCCAATTAAATGTTTTCTTAAAACCATACAAAAATTAGGTGCAATTTTAGGATTTCTCTTAGCATGAGTTGTTAAATTAAGCCTGTAATATGTAGGGTTAATGCAAATATTTAAAGCATAATTTAGACCATCTAAATAAAAACCTAAAATTATAGTATTTAAATTAGGTTCAAATATTTTATCTATCCTAGCTCCAGAAAGTAAATTAAGTTCTGAAGAAATTGTTTTTGTAATAATACCATCAAAAGCCATTTAAAATCTCTCCTTCAAATTTTGATATTAATTAGTATATCACAAAAATAAGAAAAAATCTATTGATAAAAATAGATAATGTATTATATAATGTAGAAAAAAGTTTAGAGGTAATAATGGAAAAATTAGAAAATTTATCAATTGAAGAAAAAATAGGTCAAATGTTAATGGTTGGAATTGGAAATCCGGCATATATAGAAAAAGTAAAAAGACTAATTCTAAAATATAAAATAGGTGGAGTACTTTTATATAAACAAGACTATAAAAATTATAAAGAATTAAATAAAATAGTAAATGAATTAAGAAACTTAGGAAAAAAGCTAAAAGTACCTATGTTTATTGCAATAGACCAAGAAGGCGGAAGAGTAAATAGGATGCCAGGTGATTTTAAAAATTTACCATCTGCAAGCATTTTATCAAAAGAAGGGTTAGTAGATAAAGCAAGCAAGATTACAGGAAAGATGCTAAGAAAAACAGGATTTAATTTTAATTTTGCACCAGTACTTGACATAAAAAGATTTAAAGAAAACCATGCAATAGGAGATAGGGCATTTAGTAAAGATGTAGATGAGGTTTGCAAGTGTGGAATGGTTTATATAAATAAAATGAAAGAAAATAATATAATTCCAGCAATAAAACACTATCCAGGACATGGAGCAACAAAAAAAGACTCACACATAACTCTTCCTGTAATTGAAGAAGCAAATGAAAAATTAGAAAAAGAAGATATAATACCATTTAAAAAAGCAATAGAAAATGGAGCAGATGTGCTATTAGTTGGGCATTTAAGGATAAAAAATGTAACACATGGGTATCCAACATCTATGTCAAAAAGTTTTGTTAGGAAATATATAAGGAAAAAATTAAAATTTAATGGAGTTATAATAACAGATGATATAAGAATGAAAGCAGTAAGAATCTTATATGGAAGAAAAAGAGCATTAAAAAAGGCACTTAAAGCTGGAAATGATATTGTTTTATTTAAATATAATCCAGGAGATGAAAAATTATTAAATAAAATAATAGAAGAAGTAAAAAGAGGAAAAATAAAAACATATAAAATAGATAAAAGTGTAAGAAGAATATTAAAATTAAAAGAAAAATATAAAATAGAAAATGAGAAAATACCATATTTAGAAGAGTTACCAGATGAAATTAACCAAAAAATTGAAAATATAAAAAATAAAATTAAGGGGAATGAAAATGGAGAAAATCAGAAAAATAATAATTAGTTTAATATTTTTATTATTATTTATAATAATAGGAAATAAATCTGAAGCAGCATCTAATTTATATTTAAACAATTTAAAATTTGATGCAAAAATTTTAGAAAATGGAGATATGGAAGTTACTGAGACCTGGAATATTGATATAAAAAATACAAATACATTATTTAAAACTTTTAAAACAGATGAAAATAAATATAAAGGAATTAAAGATGTAAAAGTAAAAGAAATAACAAATGGAATAGATAAAGATTTTACTAAAACATCTAAACTAATGTATCATGTAACAAAAGATTATTATTATGGATTAATTAATAATGATAATAATTTTGAAATTGCATGGGGAGTAGGGTTAGATGATGGAAGTGATACAAGAGTTTATGAAATTTCATATTTAGTAAAAGGAGCAATAGGAAGTTATTCAGATTATAATGAACTTTATTGGCAATTTGTAGGTGAGGATTTTGAAATTGATGCAAAAAATATTATAGGAACAATAACTATGCCTACTAAAGTAGAAAACAAAGACGAAATACGTGTATGGGGACATACTAAAGGATTAAATGGAGAAATCTATGTAACAGATTTAGACAAAATAGAGTTTACAATAAATAATTTTAAACAAGGTACATATGTAGAAATAAGAACATTATTCCCAAAATATGTTTTAAATAATAATATTACAAGAACATATAATTATCCAATATTAGACACAGTTTTAAAAGAAGAAAAAGTATGGGCAGAAGAAGCAAATAAACTAAGAGACCAAAAAAAATTATATGAGACAGCAATATATATAGCAATAACTGTAATTTCTATTTTATTACTTTTAAATATAATAAGAAAAATAAGAGTAATAAAAAATAGAAAAATAGCAAAACCTAACGAAGATGTAATTTATTTTAGAGAAACACCAAGAAAAGATGCATCACCTGGAGAAGCTATATATATGCTAAGAAAAACAAAAACAGACATACAACCCAATGACATTGGGAAAATATTTTCAGCAACATTGTTGAAATTTGCATTAGAAAAATATATAGAAATAGAAGTTCAAGAAAATGGAAGAAAAAAAGAAGAAATATATATTAGTTTGTTAAATCAAGAAGACTTAAGAAACTTAAAAAATAAAGATGAAAAAGTATTAGGAGAATTTTTAATATCAGCATTTGAAAAAAATAAAACTACAAAAATAACACTTAAAGAATTAGAAAGTTGTATAAAGAAAACATCATCAGTAAAATTACTAAATATGCAAGAAGATATAAGAAAAGGTGTTAGAGAAAAATTAATAGATATAAAATTAATAGATGAGAAAAATAAAAAACAATATGAAAAAGAGACTATAGAGCAAGTGTTTTCTGTAGTTGGAACATTTGTATTCGGGATGTTTATATTTATGTTTACAATGGAAATTATAGGAAAAGCCTCAATTGCATTTATTCCTATTGTAATGGCAATTATAAATATAATAGTAACAGGAATTGCTTTATATAAAATTAATGTATTTACAATAGAAGGTCTAAATGAATGTGAGAAATGGAAAGGGCTTAAAAAATATATGGAAGAATTTTCTTTACTAAATGAAAAAGAAGTACCACAAATTGCAATATGGGAAGAATTTTTAGTTTATGCAACAGCTTTTGGAATAGCAGATAAAGTATTAAAACAGTTAAAAATAGTTTATCCTGATATTGAAAATACTGTAAACTTTAGTACATATCCATATATGTATTTAATGATACATACAGATTTTTCAAGTAGTTTTTCAAATGCAATTAGTAGCTCAATGTCATCAGCATATTCATCTGCTTCTGGAGGTGGAGGCGGATTTTCAGGAGGCGGTCGGTGGAGGCCGGTGGCCGGAGGTGGCGGAGGAGGAAGATAGCTTCCTTCCTTACACATATATTAAATTAATTACAAAGTTTAGAAAGGATTTTTATTATGGAAGAAGAAAGAATTAAAGGTATATATGAGATATTAGATAATATTAAGGTTACTGATAAAAATAGAAAAGTAATAGAAGAGATAAAAGATGAATTATTAAATAAAGATTATATGGCAGCATATAAAAAAATAGATGAATTAAAACATTTACAAGATGAAGAGGACGAAGAAGAAGTTGTAGAAGAAGAGGAAGAAGATGTAGGAATTTATCCAAAAGAATTAAGTGATATTGATTTAGAGCGTATATTTGTAGGTGAATTATTAAATGACCCTAAACTTATTGTTAAATATTATTTTCCATTTGAGGAATGTTACTTTGAAGATCCAGATGCTTTAAATGTCTATAAAAGTGTAATATTTACAGAAGGAGGAGCTTATAGCTCAGAAGATGCAAAAAGAGGTTTTAATTTTGCAAAAGACAATGAAGAGGTATATAAGTTTAAAGTAGACTTGAAAAATGCAGTAAAAGATGAAGATTATGATGTAGAGAAAATATATATTGCACTAAGAAAATTATTTGCTTTAAGAAAAAGTTATTTAGCAATTCCAATTAAAAGTATTCAAGATAGAGTTGTTGAAATTACTAAATATACTCTTTATGATAAAATGTCAGTTGAAGAAGTAAAAAGTGCAATTGAACAAGTAAATGCAACAGAAAAATTTAAAAGAGCTGTTTTAAATGAGGATTTAACAATGTTTTTAGAAGCGGGTGATAATAATTTAAGAAATGGTTTGCCACTACCTTTCCCAATACTTACAAGTGTATTTAAAGGAATAAGAAAAGGAGAGACTATGTCATTTGCTATGCCTTCAAATGCTGGTAAAAGTAGATTTACAATGGATGTGGCAGCACATGTTGCATTAGTTCATAAAAAGAAAGTATTAGTAATTTCAAATGAGATGTCAGAAGAAAAAATGAAATTATGTTTAATTACAACAATTATAAATAATAAAGCAATTCAAAATTTACATGGAGTTCATTTGAGTAAAACAGAAGGAGAATTGTTAGAATTTAAGTTTAGAGCAGATAATCCAAAAGAGGTAGATACAGATGAGGAAGGTTTTATCTTAAGAAAACCAAAAGAGAAACAAGCAGATTTTGTAAAAAGATTACAAAAAGAGTCAGAAGAATTTAGAAAAACAATTGAAATTACTAACTGGGCAAATAAGGAAATGAAAAATGCAATTTATTTTATAAATATTACAGACCATACAAATGACGAATTACAAAAAGTTATTATGAATTATTATTATAAAGAACAAATTGAATACGTATTTTATGATACTTTAAAAACAGATACAGCAAATATAGGTGTTGGAGAAGAATTAAAGAAAACAGCAACAATTTTATCTAATTTAGCACAAAACTTTAATTTATATATTTGTTCTACATTACAATTGCTAGATAGCAAAACATTACCAATTAATTTAGATGTAAATGATTTAGCAGTAAGTAGAACTGTAAAAGAAGTTTTAGATACTCTTTGCTTAATGAAACAAATAAATAGAGACAATTTAAAAGATTATGAATATTCATTAAATGAAGTAGATACAGAATTCTTTGATTTAAAAGAATTTGAAGACCCTGATGTTAGATATTATGCATGTGTAGTAGACAAAAACAGAGCAGGTGCTAAACCTAAATTATTGTTTAGATTAAACTTAGCATATAATGTATGGGAAGAGCTTCGGATATTTACGTTTAAAACAAAATATAGAATAAAAAAGTCCTTTGAAAAAGTGTAGTAAAACACAAAAAAGTCCTTTGAAAAAATGTAGAGAATAACAAAAAAGTCATTTGAATTTTTGTAAAAGATGTGATACAATATACATATAATGAATATGGAGGGAAGTATATGTATCGTGAAAAAATAAAAGAATTGGAAGAATGGAAAAATTCTAAAGACAGAATGCCATTAATTATAAGAGGTGCCAGACAAGTTGGAAAAACATGGATAATGAAAGAATTCGGTAAAAATAATTATAAAAAAGTAGCATATATAAATTTTGATGGAAATAAAAGAATGGAAGAATTATTTGAACCGGATTTTGATACAGATAGAATAATACAAGGACTAAGAATAGAAACAAAAGTAGATATTGATGCAAAAGACACATTGTTAATTTTTGATGAGGTTCAAGAGGTACCAAAAGCAATTGCATCACTTAAATATTTTTGTGAAAATGCAAGAGAATATCATATAATAGCAGCTGGTTCTTTACTTGGAGTTGCATTACATGAAGGAACATCATTTCCAGTAGGAAAGGTAGATTTTATGTATTTATATCCATTAAATTTCCGAGAGTTTTTACTTGCGTTAGGAGAAGAGCAATTAGTAGAGATATTAAATAAAAAAGATTGGAAATTAATAAATGTTTTTAGGGATAAATTAATTTTATATTTAAGAGAATATTATTTTATTGGTGGTATGCCATCAGCTATAAATAAGTATTTAGAAACTAAGAATTTTAGAAAAGTAAGGGAAACACAATTAAGGTTGCTAAACTCATATGGAGAAGATTTTTCTAAACATGCACCAAGTGAAATTATACCAAGACTAAAAATGTTATGGAATAATATTCCAGCACAACTTGCAAAAGAAAATAAGAAATTTATATATGGTTTAATTAGAGAGGGTGCAAGAGCAAAAGATTATGAGCTAGCATTATCATGGTTAATTGATTGTGGATTAATATATAAAGTAGATAGAGTAAATAAGCCTTATCTTCCGCTCATGGCTTATCAAGACACAAATGCATTTAAACTTTTTATTTTTGATGTTGGAATTTTAGGGGCAATGACAAGAATTGACGAGAAAGTATTGTTAGAAGGAAATAAAATTTTTACAGAATTTAAAGGAGCACTTACTGAACAATTTGTTTTGACAGAGTTAAAATCAAATAAAGATATTCCAATATATTATTGGAGTGCTAAAAGGGCTACAGCAGAAATCGACTTTGTAATACAATTAGGTGTAGATATAATACCAATAGAAGTAAAATCAGAAGAAAACTTACAAGCAAAAAGTTTAAAAGCCTTTGTGGAAAAATACAAAACAACGAAAAATATTAGAACATCAATGTCTAATTATAGAGAAGAAGAGTGGCTTATAAATATACCATTATATAGTATTGGAAATATAGAGAAAATAGTGAATTAGAAAATGATAAAAGGAAAAAAGTATGAAATTTTTCAAAAAATTATGCTTCAAAAATGCATACTCTATTTTTATACTAAATATTAGTTTTGTATTGAATTTAACATAAAATAGTGAAAAATTTTATACTTTCAAATAATTTTAAAGTTGTGAAATAAATAATTATTGTTATTTTTATTAATATTATATTTAAATAATAATAAAACTTAAACAAAAAATGTCATATTTTACGTTATAAGATAACAATAATACTTTAACAAATATAATATTGAGTTTTTAACAATTCTCAAATTCAACAAATTTTCAACAAAAGATTGACATAATCTATATAAAATGATATAATTTTAATATCAAATTTTTAATTAGTATAGTTAATTAAATTTGGTGAAATTTTGAAAAAATAATTTTTTTCAA
Source organism: uncultured Clostridia bacterium (assembly GCA_944387475.1). Taxonomy (GTDB): domain Bacteria; phylum Bacillota; class Clostridia; order TANB77; family CAG-508; genus CAG-269. Next base: position 10,443 of record CALXFB010000005.1, on the reverse strand, counting down.
AGGAAAGACATCTGGTAAAATGTCAAGATAATTTTTGAAAAAATTTTAATTTTTTTGTACATTGATAATATAAAAAGGGCTCACTTAATAGACTTCCAATAAAACTGATATTATTGGTAAATATTGGAAGCAAAATATTATTAGAAAATATAAAGTTACGTTAACTTAATCATCTCCTTTGGGTTGATGTAAAGTTGATTTTTCTGTAGCATAGAAAAAATCAATCTTACAAATTTTCTAGCAGTTAGTGCGAGTGCCCTTTTACGTTGAAACTTAGTTACTTCTGAATATTTTTTATGGAAGAAATCAGAATATTCTTGATTACCATGATTAATAACAGAGTTAACAGCTTCAAGAAGATAGTAACGAAGATACTTGTTGCCACTTTTAGTTAAATTGGTAATATCAGAAGTATGTTTTCCCGATTGTTTTCTTTTCCAAGTAAGTCCAGCGAAACTAGCTAAATATTCTTCACGAGCAAAGCGTGAAATGAAGCCGATTTCAGAAATTATGCCGGCAGCATAAACAGGACCAATACCTTTAATGGAAAGAAGACAATCATATTCGTTGCTATGTAGACCTTTAACAGTCTTTAATATTGCTTTATCTAAATCTTTTAATTGTTTTTGATATAAAGAAATAGCATTAAAAGAAGTAGAGATAGCAAGATTGATAGGTTCATATAGAGCTTTATCAAGTCTGTATGAATCACGAGCAGCTTTTTGTAAAAGTTTAGCGGTATTTTCGGTATCTGTAAAACGATTTTTACCTTTAATATTAAGGTATTCAATCAAATCAGATAAAGGCATATTAGCAATCTCATCAGGCGAATAAAAATCAGTAATAACAGAAACAGCCGTAGCACCAAATTTATCTGAAAAAGGATGTTCAGACTTTTCTAAAACAGCAAGCTCGCTAAATTTGAGAAAAATATTATTCAAAATAAATTGTTTTTCTCTAGTTAAACACTCAACTACGTGAAGGCGTTGTCTAGTCAAACGTTGCAAAGCTAAAAAAGTAGAAGCATTAAAAGGCTTAGACGTAATTTTACCAACACGAGCAAAATCACAAATAACTTTAGCATCTAGAGGATCAGTTTTATCAAGACAGACAAAAGATTCTCTGTATGCAGCAATTACTTTAGGATTTAAGCAATACACTAAAGGTTTAAATTCAGCAAGCTCAAAAGAAGAAGCAAGTACGCAACATAAATGGAAACTGAAGAAAGAAGTAGATTCCATATTAAAAACGACATACTTGAAATTGTTTTGTCGAAGGCAATTAGAAACATTGCTGACAAGAACATTTGAACCAGGCTGATTATTAGAAAAAGAAAAAGATAAAAATTTAGTGCCAAAGAAATCCATAGCAAAAGCGTAGTTAGTGCTAGAACTAACATCAATACCGACAAAAAGAGTTGATTGAAGTTTATCTTTATCCAAGTAAATCACCACCTTTCAATTCTTAATATATAAACTAGTAAAGGATTATCCTTAGCAATCAGCACATCAACAACCTCGCACAAATCAGAACTAAGAATGAAGAGTAAAACCATTTGCTACGAATGTATCTTCAAACTTGAACAACATCTGGGTCTGAAGTTAATACTAAAAGTAAGGAAACAGTCTTTCAAGTGAAGTCACCAATAATGGTGCAACATGGAGAGAAAAGAATACACCTATGACTAAGTTTATACAAACATATTATATCATGTTATGTAAAACAAATAATCCTTTACTACTTTACATTAAATTTTCTTTACAATCATTTATTTAATGTAATTTTAACTTTTAAAATTGATTGTAAATATATTATACGAGGAGAAAGAACATGTTACGGTTTGACGACGGTTATTATCAGGATGTAATTAAAAAACATCACTATGATCCAATGGAATTTAATCCGATAGATTTTAACTTAAATCAAATAACTCCTCGAGTTTTGCAATACAAATGGTTATGCCATTATAAGGGAAATGATTTTGCAAATGCTTTACATGATGGAAAGAATTGTATTGTAACGACAGGAATTGGATTGAGTGGAATACCACATCTTGGTACTCTGTCACAAATTTTAAGAGCCATTTTTCTTCAAAAAAATGGTTTGGAAGTTCAAATTGTATTGGGGGATCTTGATTCTTACAATGCAAGAAATCAACCATTAGATGTAGTTCTTGAAAGAGCAGAACGATACAGAGTTTTTATTAAGAAATTAGGATTTAATGATTCCATAGGGGTTCTCCGTTCTCAATACGATTACGAGGAAATCTTAAAAACGGCATATTTGATTTCTAAAGTCTTAAGAGATCAAGATTTCAAGGATGCTGAAGAAGATTTATCGGATTTGTATCAGAAAAAAGGAATTTATCCAGGAATTGAATTTCCAGTAAAACAAGCAATCTTACTTATGACAGCTGATTTTATTCATTTAGGTAAGGTTGGCGGATATTCAAATATCTTAATTACTCTTGGATTAGAAGAACACTTGTATGTTCAAATAGCTAATAAAGTTATAGAACGGATGGAATATCCGTTTGAAATTAGCTCTATGTATTCAAGAATAATAAAAGGATTTAATGGATATCCAAAGATGAGTAAAAGCATACCTGAGTCATCTATTACAGTTGATATGTCATATCAAAAGATGTATGATATGATTATGTATCAAGAAGGAGATTATAATTCTCCTATGGATTCAGTTGTATATCAGATGATGTGTGCAGTATCTAATTATTCTCCTGATGAACTAGACAGTTTATTTGAAATGTGCAATTCTAAGGGAGAAGCATGGATTAATGCTAAAAAAGAGTATGTTTCTCATCTTTTTGAAATATGTAGTCAATGGAATTCTAAATAAGGAGGACAAAAATGGAAGCGACTAAGTTTTTTAATGACCTTGAGCAAAATCTTCTAAATTCGCATAGAGATTTGAAGAATTTGTCAGCCGAAGAACAGTTCAACATGATTATGAGTAAAGTTGGGCAATTTCCAGACTCCGTTGTTTCTGAGAAATCTCTTCTTAAAAAACTGAAGGGGTCAAAGAAAACTGGAAGACCACTAAAGGTCAAGTTTGGTATTGACCCCACAGGTGCTCAAATCCATCTCGGACATGCTGTTTCATTGCTTAATCTTAAAATGTTCCATGATATGGGACATGAGATTGTAATAGTAATTGGAGACTTTACAGCTATGATTGGTGATCCTTCTGGTAGAAATACTGAAAGGGAACCTCTTACTCATGAGATGGTCTTGCATAATATGGCGACGTACGAAAAGCAAGCTGGAAGGATTATTGATTTCAATTCACCTTCCATTGTGAAGCATTTTAATTCAGAGTGGATGAATAAACTTACTATTCCACAATGGATTAATTTCCAGTCTTCGATTGCTGTAAATGAAGTCTTACAACGAGAGGACTTCAAAAAGCGAATGGATGCTGGCTTTGGAATAACAATGGCAGAGCTTGAATATGCTTGCTACATGGGTTATGATTCAGTTATGCTAGAACCTGATATTGAATTGGGAGGTAAAGACCAGTTTCTTAACCTGCATATGTGCAGAAATATGATGCGTATTGCAGGAGAAGACCCCGAGGTAATTATTACTTACAATATTCTTCCAGGAACTTCTGGAGCGAAGGATTCTACAGGTCGTTTTCAAAAGATGAGTAAGAGTTTAAATAATTACATTGCGGTTGAAGAAACTCCAAATGAAATGTATGGAAAGGTAATGTCAATTACCGATGATGTTATGTGGCTCTGGTATAGAGAACTGACAAACATTACTCCAACCGAACTGGAGAAGTTGAAGACTTTGGTTTGTAATAATGAATTGCATCCCAAGGATGTAAAAAGCCTGCTTGCCAGAGTCGTTGTTGCAACATTTAACGGTTTTGATATGGCTTGTGTAGAGCAAGCAGAAAAGAGTTTCAATTCAAAGTTCGGTAAAAGTAAGCAGATAGTTCCAGATGATGTTAAAAATGTTGAAGCGGTAACTGGCGAAACACTGGTTGCTGTACTGGCAGAGGCTACGGATAATAGCAGAAGCCAAATCAACAGGATTCTTTCCGGAAATGGCTTAAAAGTATTGGATGGTGATAAATATATTGCTGTTTCAAAAGATTCTCTTGCTTTGCCTGTAGATAATTTTGTGGGATGCGTTTTCAAGATAGGTAAACGTCATTTTGTCAAGATTACTGCTGTAAAGTAGGGATTGCCATTTAACTATGTAGGGCAGGAATTCCTGCCCTACATAGAATAAATTTATGAAAGAGATGGAGTAATATTATGCAAAAAATACAAGATTTTTTATATTTAATGAATCTAAATTATGATATACCAGATGAATTAATTTTAAATGTTTATTCTGAAATTTTAAATATAAAAGATAAAAAGAAAAGTAATATTTTTTTAAGCACTCTTTTTACATATCTGATTTTAAAAAAGAAAAGCGGTTCTTTGATTACAAAGTTATTGAAAGAATCCTTTAAAAAAGATAATTTTATTCCTTTTAAAGAGACCATAAATATAAACAAGGATTATCCAATTATTTCTTTATCTGGTAGTGGCAAAAAAGGAATAAAAACTATAAATATATCTACAACCTCTGCAATCGTAGCTACATCATTAGGTGCTAATATTATAAAACCTTGTTCAATAGCAACATCTTCTATGAGTGGCTCTTATGATTTCTTAGAAACAATAGGAATCAATACAAGTTTAAGTATTGAGAAAACAAAAAAATTATTAGAAAGTACTGGGTTTGGTATTTTTCCTATCGAAAAAATACTTCCCAAATTTGATTTCGTATATGGAGATGTTTTCTATGCTCCTAATATATTAAGTTATGGGCTAGCAGCATTAATTTGCCCAATAAAGCCAGATATTGTATTATATGGATTAGCAACCAAAGATTTAGAAATTGTTGGTGAAGTTTTAAAAAATTTTGGAGTTAATAAATACAGAATTGTTTCAAGTAATTTTAATAAGATATACTATATGGATGAGTTGAATATTTTCGGTCCATCTTATATATTGGATAGTACCAATAACGCTTTTAATTCATATAGTTTTAGTGAATTGTTAAATTTGCCAAAATATTTTCCGAAAGATATAAAGCAATCAAATAATAAATTAGAAAATATAAAAATAGCATTAAAAGTATTAAAAGATAAAGATGATAGTGCTTATACAGATATAGTTTCTTTAAATGCAGGTAATATTTTGCAATTATCTGGAATTGTAAAATCAATTGAGGAAGGGTATAAAGTAGCAAAAAATAAAATAAAAACAGGTAAATGTATTGAACATTTAGAGAATATTATTATTTTAAGTAATGGAAATATTAGTAAATTCAAAAAAATATTGGAGGATTAAAATGAAAGCTGTTATATATAAAAACGTGAATAAGTATTATGTTAACAATATAGCTGAACCTCAAATTAATACAGTTTTAGATGTAAAAATAAAAGTGCTTTATTGTGGAATTTGTGGTAGCGATATACATAAATTATTATACGAAAAACCAAACTTGGATTATGTAAAAACTGATGTTTTGGGACATGAGATAACTGGAATAGTGACAGAAATAGGAGATAATGTAAAACAAATAAAAAAAGGTGATTTGGTTGTTATTGAACCGTTATTGTATTGTAACAATTGTGCTATGTGTCAAAAAGGATATATACAATTTTGTGAAAATTTAAAATCTTTGGGCAAGGATTTTCAAGGGGGATTTGCAGAATATATTATTGCCAATGAGAAACAATTATATAAGATTTCAAATAAGGGAAATGTAAAAATATCAACTTTATCTGATCCCTATTCAATTGCAATACATATTAGAAATATAATGAAGAATTTTCAAAAGTCTAATATAGCTATTATTGGTGATGGAATAATTGGGATGTCTTGTGCTGAAGTATTAAAAGATAAATTAAACGAAATCACTGTGTTTGGCAAACATGAAAATAGACGAGAAATGTTGAAAAATGTTAATGCAAAATATGTTGATATAAAAACAATTAATGAATATAATAATCATTTTGATTATGTTATTGAAGCTGTAGGAGGTAGACAAAGTTCAACATTATATAATTCTATTAATATTTGTAAGCCAAAAGGAAGTATAATTGTATCTGGAGTGTATGATAATAATTTCAATTTTGACCTTTCTTTAAGAAATGCTTTTTATAAAGAACTAAATATTATTGGATGTAATTCTTTTGAGAAAGAAAATAATATATCCGAATTTAAAATAGCACTAGATTTTTTAAATTCAAAGAGTAAATTGGCAGATAAATTAATATCAAAAATATTTCCTATTACACAATTTAGTGAAGCAGTAGATTATATAAAAAATCGTAAAGAAAATAATTGTGTAAAGATTATGATAAAGATGTAAAGGGGAAAGTCTATGAGTATAAAAATGTTAATTCTAGATCAAGATGGAACATTATATTCAAATCAAGAAGAATTGTTCTTATATACAAGAAAAACAACTAAAATGTGGCTTGCAAAAAAACTTAATAAATCATCTGATGAAATTGAGAGAATTTATGCTATACTTCCTAGTAAATATCCTAACCCATATTTAGGATTTATTTCATTGGGATGTACTCCAGACGAGTATATGACGGAGGTATTTGATAAAATAAAACCAAGTAATTTTATTAACTTTAATCCAAAGATATATAATTATTTTAAAAAATCTTCTGTATTAAAAGTTTTAGTTACCTTAGCTTCACCACGATACACTAATGAACTTCAAAGTAAGTTAAAATTGAAAGATTTTTATGCTGAAATATTATATGTGAAGGATTTTAAATCTTATAATAAAGGAGATTGTTATAGGAAAATTGCCAAAGATTTTAATTTGGATTTTGCTGAAATATGTGTAATAGGTGATAGCTATATAAATGATATTTTACCAGCACAAGAATTAGGATGTAAAGTAATTTTGATTTCTAGTAAAGCTATAAATTCTAATATAAAAACAGTAGAAAGTATTGAAAAATTTATAGAGAACGGAGGTATTGAAAAATATTGTGAGTAATTTATTTATATTAACAGGTTTGCCAGGTTCTGGAAAAACTACATTTGCAAAAAAATTCTTAGTGAGCACTCAGAAGTTGTTCATTTATCATCTGATCGAATTAGACGAGTTTTTGATAATCACAGAGATAATCATGAAAAAATTTTTCTATTATGAATTTAGCAACAATATAGAATTTGCAATGCGATCATGATGTAATATATGACTCTACTAATTTAGAAAGAAGGTTTAGAATTAAACTGTATCAAAAGGTAAAAGAATTAAAATGTGATACAAAAGTTTTTAATATTTTCATACATCCAGGATTAGAAAAATCAATTTTACAGAGTGAACAACGAAAAAATAGAGAGGATGTTAATCCACAACTTATAAGAGATATGTATAGAACTATGCAAATTCCTTTATTAGGTGTAGACTGTGATTATATTATAGTTCCGATGAATGGAAAAAATAAAATAATTTATTTTGTTGATAACAGTGCTTTTCAAAATTATATTAAAAATATAGATGGAAGTTTATTGTCAAGAACATATGAAGGAGATGAATATTGTCTATGAGAAATATAAAAATAGCAATTGTTGCAGATATTCATGCAAACAAATATGCATTAAATGTATTTTTAGAGTTTATAAATAAAAATAATGTAGATATGGTATTAAATTTAGGAGATTTTCTTCAAATTGGTCCAAATCCTCAAGAAGTTACTGATATTGTATTGAATAATAATAAGTTTATAAATATACTTGGAAATAATGAAACAAGTCTTTTTAATATAGATTATAAAGATTTAAGTAGTGAAAATCAGCATAGAATTTGGACTAGAAAACAAGTAAAAGAATATTTTGATAAAATTAAAAAAATTCCATACGAAAAAGAGGTTAATATAAATGGCATATCTTTTTTTATGGTACATGCTAGAAAGAATGATATAAAAGGAATGCCTTTAATTTATACTGAAAATCTTAAAAGTTTCGAAAATGATTATAAGAATTGTAATTCTAAAGTTATTTTGTTTGGGCATACACATAAGAAACTTTATTTAGAAAATAACAATAAATTATATTTAAATCCAGGAAGTTTAGGATGCTCATTTAACAATTCAGTAGATTTTGTAATACTAGATATTAATCCTAATGAAATCCAAAATTGTTCTTTTATCTCATTAAAATATGATAATTCTTTACTTATTAAGGATTTTTTTGAAAAGCATGTACCTGATAAGGATTTTTTAATTGAAAACTTTTTTTAAAAATTAGAAAATATAGTTTTAAAAGAACTGAAAATTAATAAGTTTTCAGAGTTATTTAAATTTAATTAGACTAGACATAAAAAATATTTAAAGTTAGTAGTGATATAGTAAATTAAGATGATAATTAACAAAATAAAACTTCTTTCATAATATATAGAAATGAAAGGAGTTTTATTTTTATGAGTTATGAATTATTAGAAAATGGAAATGTAAAAATAGGTGAAAAAGCACCGAACTTTGAAGCTAGTTCAACATGGGGAAAAATAAATTTAAAAGAATATGAAGGAAAATGGCTTATATTATTTTCACATCCACGGAAGTTTCACACCAGTTTGTACTAGCGAAATGATAGCATTTACAAGAGCACATACATATTTTAAAGAAATAAACACAGAATTATTAGCTTTAAGTGTAGATAGTTTAAGTTCACATTTAGCTTGGGTTTATGATATTTATTGTAGAACAGGAATAAAAATATCATTTCCAATAATAGCAGATAGAAATGCTTTAATTGCAAGAAGATATGGAATGATTTCAAATGAGGTAAGTTCAACAGAAACAGTAAGAAATGTATATATAATAGATGAAAAACAAGTTGTAAGAACAATACTAATATATCCAATGAATGTAGGGAGATTTATACCAGAAATAATAAGAACAGTAAGAGCTCTGCAAATGGCTGACTGTATGGGAGGGGCTATAGCTGCAAATTGGATGCCTAATCAGCCAGTAATTGTACCTGTACCTAAAACATATGAAGAATTAGAAAAAAGAGTAGAATATATAAATAAAAATAAGAACGGAATAAATTGGTATTTAAGTTTTGAAGAACCAAGAAAAAACTGTATAAGTGAAGCAAAAAGTGAAAATAATAATGAAGGTGAAGAAAAATGTTAGATAATTTAATAGGAAATACACCAATGGTAAAAATTAAATTCAAATACAAAGGAGAAGATGGAAAAGGAATAGAAAAAGATGTAAACGTATTTGTAAAATTAGAATATTATAATTTAACAGGAAGCATAAAAGATAGAGTAGCATTATATATAATAGAAAAAGCAAAAAAAGAAGGAAAATTAAAAGAAAACATGCCAATAGTAGAAGCAACAAGCGGAAATACAGGAATATCTTTATCAGCAATAGGTGCATATTATAATAATCCAGTATATATATTTATGCCTGATTGGGTAAGTAAAGAAAGAATACAATTAATGAAATGTTATGGAGCAAAAGTAAAACTAATTTCTAAAGAAGAAGGTGGATTTATAAGATGTGTAGAAGAAGCAAAAGAATTTGCAGGAAAGAACAATGCATTTTTAGTAAATCAATTTAGTAACAAAGATAATTATAATGCACATTATAAGACAACAGGAAAAGAAATAATAGAACAATTGGAAGAAATAGAAGAAGAAAGAGAAAATAAAGAAAGCAAAATAAATAAAAAAAATAAAAATGAAAATGAAAAGCGTGAAGAAAATAAGATTTCAATAGGAGGATTTGTATCAGGAGTAGGAACAGGGGGGACGTTAATGGGAATAGGAGATAGATTAAAAGAAAAATATAAAGATATAAAAATAGTAGCAATAGAACCAGAAAAAATGCCGATAATATCAGAAGAAAAAGGAAAAATAGAAAAGAATAATGATAAAGAAAATGAAGAAAAAAAGAAAAAAGATAAATATGAACAACATAAAATAGAAGGAATTGGGGATGATTTTATACCTGAGCTTTTAGATAAGGAAAAAATAGATGATATTATATTAGTAAGTGATGAAGAAGCAATAAATATGTCAAAAAAATTAGCAAGAGAACTAGGAATAGGAGTTGGAATATCATCAGGAGCAAATTTAGTAGGAGCAATCAAATTAGGATATAAATTAGAAAAAGATATTGTAACAGTATTTGCAGATGACAACAAAAAATATTTATCAACAGAATTAGGTGAGACTTTTAGGGACGGGGAATTTTTGTCTCAAATTGTAAAGTAAGTAAACTAATAATCGTTTAAAGCCAATGGATTGCGGTTGGCTTTATTTTAAAAATGAGACAAAAATTCCCCGTCCCTGTTAGTGTAAAATTAATGTAGGCAAAATAATAAAAGCTTACATTAATTTTTTATAAAAATATATTGAAAAAACATAG
>CALXFB010000004.1 GCA_944387475.1 uncultured Clostridia bacterium | reverse complement strand
ATACCATGAAGGGAGTTTTGTCTACTACATAGCTAAAGCCTGCTTTACTACCGGCATAGCCGGAAGATTATTTCCATAAAAAAGAAACACTAATTCTAATGTTTCTCTAATATACTTTCACTTCTCATGTTTATTCTTACTTTCCTTGTTTTGGTATATATAATTTTTCCATATTTACTTTTTCTTGTTTTAATAATTTTACCTTTTTATCTATTCCACCTGCATATCCTGTTAAGCTACCGTCTGTTCCTACAACTCTGTGGCAAGGAATTATAATAGAAATAGGATTATGCCCAATTGCTCCTCCTACTGCTTGTGCTGACATCTTTTCTTTTCCTAATTTTTTTGCTACTTTTTTTGATAATTCTTTATAAGTTGTAACTTCACCATATGGTATTTTTTTAAGCAATTCCCATACAACTTTTTCAAAAGAAGTTCCATTTAAGGAAATATCTAAATCAGAAATTTTAGGATTTTCACCCAAAAAATATTTATTTAACCATTTCTTTGTTTTTACTAATATTTCTTCTTTATCATTTTCTATAAGTTCATCTTTTATTTTTCCTAAATAGTATTTTTGCCCTTCTATCCATAATCCTATTAATTTACCATCTTTACTTGCAATTAAAAGTTTTCCAACTGGAGAGTTATAATAAGTTTTATATATCATTTTATATCCTTTCTTTAATCAAATTTTGTTTTCCAATTTTCGTCTTTAAATGCTTCAAAACACATTTCTATTTGTTCTTTATTTACCTTTTCTTCTGCTAAATTTCCAGGTAATTCTTCTTTTCCAAAAAACCTTGTTTCTGTTGTCTCTATATTTTTTACAAATTTTCCACCTAATATTTTACATTGTGAAAATATTTTACATACACCATATGCATATACTGGTTTATTGTGTTTATTTCTATCTTGGATTGCAATTACTTTTTCTACTTCAACATCTAAACCTGTTTCCTCTTTTACCTCTTTTATAGTATTGGATTTAACAGATTCTAAAACATCACACCAACCCCCAGGAAGGCTCCATGTACCATTATTCTCATGAACAAGCAATATTTTATTATCTTTAAATATTGCAGCTCTTGTGTCTATTTTAGGTGTTTGATAACCTTTTTCATTACAAAATAATTCTTCTACTTTTTCTATATTTAATTGTGTTTTCTTTTCAATTATCTCTGCTGATATTTCTCTTAATCTTTCATATCGTTCTTTATCATAATTATTATCAGTATATGTAAGCCCAGCTTGTGCTAAACTTTGGATTTCTATTGCCCATTTTAACCATTGTTCCATTTTTTTGCTCCTATTAAATTAATTTTCTGCTTTTATCTTAACATATTCTTTTATTTTTTACAACAAAATTTTATTATAGAAAAAATATTTACATTTTTTGTATGAAATTTCTTTACTTTTTCTTAATTTTAGTGTATAATTTTATTAGTTTAAAGAATAATATATTATAAATAATATTATTTTTCTGGGTCTGAAATCATTTAAATGACTAGGACCTGACCCGAGTTGACGGTGATCGTCGCAAAAGCACTCCCTTTGGAGTGTTTTTATATTCTTTTATTTTTTAATCTTCTTTTTATATCTATAATTTCTGTTATCTTAAAAAAATATTTTTCAGCCTTAGTAAATTCTATTTTATTATTATACTTATAATCTATTTTGTCTATATATGTTAGCATATCTGATACTTGAAATAATCTTTTTTCTTTATGATTAAAATCTTCTCTATGTTCTATATTATCTTTTGTATTTAATAGATTTCCAATTATGTTTCCTAATATTTCTTGTCCATTGTCATAATAAATTACTACTCTTTTAAAATCTTGCATATAATCATCAATTTTTCGGAAGAATTTATTTATTCCACCTTTTAATGCAATGCTTAATTGTTTTTTATTATTTTTATATCTCTTATCTATTATAACTGTATGTATTTTAACTTTAACTCTTTTTGCAAAATAGAATATTGCCCAAAAAATTTCTTTTCTTTGTTCTAATTCGAAATTAGCATAATCTCCTCTTTTAGCTACTAAATATGCTAAATGTACCATTCCATTATAATTTAAGTTATCTAATTTTTCGTTAAGATAAGCTAATTCACTTTTTATAGAATTGCTGCTTTCGTGTAATACAAATGAAACAGCATATAACTCTGAACTTCCTTTAGCAAAGCCAAAATCTCCACTTTCATCTATAAATATATTTAATCTTCTTCTCATTTTTACATCCTTCTTTCATAGCTATAATTTGTAAAATTTTTTACAGCTTACTTTCTTTGTAATATATTATTATACTAAATATAATTGTTTAAATCAAATCAACTATATAGTAAACCTTATAAAAAGTAAAAAATATTAATATTTTCATTTTAAAAAATTCTCAAAATTTATTTACTTTTTCTTAATTTTAGTGTATAATTTTATTAGTTTAGAGAATAATATATTATAAATAATATTATTTTTCTGGGTCTGAAATCATTTAAATGACTAGGACCTGACCCGCGTAGACGCTGAGCGTCGCAAAAACACTCCTTTTGGAGTGTTTTTATATTCTTTTGTTTTTTAATTGATTAACAATTCCCAAAATTTCTTTAACAGTAAAAAAATATTTTTCTGCTTTTGTTAAACTAATATTGTACTTATCTTTATATATAATTTTATCAATAAAAGTTAGCATATCTGATACTTGAAATAATCTTTTTTCCTTATGATTAAAATCTTCTCTATGTTCTATATTATCTTTTGTATTTAATAGATTTCCAATTATGTTTCCTAATATTTCTTGTCCATTGTCATAATAAATTACTACTCTTTTAAAATCTTGCATATAATCATCAATTTTTCGGAAGAATTTATTTATTCCACCTTTTAATGCAATGCTTAATTGTTTTTTATTATTTTTATATCTCTTATCTATTATAACTGTATGTATTTTAACTTTAACTCTTTTTGCAAAATAGAATATTGCCCAAAAAATTTCTTTTCTTTGTTCTAATTCGAAATTAGCATAATCTCCTCTTTTAGCTACTAAATATGCTAAATGTACCATTCCATTATAATTTAAGTTATCTAATTTTTCGTTAAGATAAGCTAATTCACTTTTTATAGAATTGCTGCTTTCGTGTAATACAAATGAAACAGCATATAACTCTGAACTTCCTTTAGCAAAGCCAAAATCTCCACTTTCATCTATAAATATATTTAATCTTCTTCTCATTTTTACATCCTTCTTTCATAGCTATAATTTGTAAATTTTTTTACAGCTTACTTTCTTTGTAACACATTATTAAAAAATTTTCAAAATTTATTTACTTTTTTTTAATTTTAGTGTATAATTTTATTAGTTTAGAGAATAATATATTATAAATAATATTATTTTTCTGGGTCTGAAATCATTTAAATGACTAGGACCTGACCCGAGTTAGTGCCAAGCACTAACAAAAACCACTAATTATGGTGGTTTTTTTTATTAAATTCGTTTACTTTTTAGTAAATTAATTATATGTCTAAAATCTTCTCCTTCAAAGAAAAATGTTTCTGCTTTAGTGAATTTTATATTGTTTTTTCTTTTATAATCTAATTTGTCTATTATTGTTAGCATATCTGATACTTGAAATAGTCTTTTTTCCTTGTGATTAAAATTATCTCTTTTTTCAATTGGAAGTTTCATAAATATTTTATCTAATATATCCCTTAGTGTTTCTTGACCATTATCATAGTATATAACTATTTTTTTAAAAGATTTAAAATATTTTATATTTTGCTCTACAAATTTTTTAATTTCTTTTTGTAAAAAAATATTTAATTGACTTTTTTTGTTGATATATTTTTTATCTATAATAATTGTTTTAAATTTTGCTTTTATCCTAATTGAAAAATAAAATATAGCCCAAAATATTGCTTTTCTTTTTTCAGGAGATAATCCTGCATAATCTCCTCTTTTAGCTACTAAATATGCTAAATGTATCATTCCATTATAATTTAAGTTATCTAATTTTTCATTAAGATAAGCTAATTCATTTTTTATAGAATTGCTGCTTTCGTGTAATACAAATGAAACAGCATATAACTCTGAACTTCCTTTAGCAAAGCCAAAATCTCCACTTTCATCTATAAATATATTTAACCTTTTTCTCATTTTTACATCCTTCTTTCATAGCTATAATTTGTAAAATTTTTTATAGCTTACTTTCTTTGTAATATATTATTATACTAAATATAATTGTTTAAATCAAATCAACTATATAGTAAACCTTGTAAAAAGTAAAAAATAACTAAGAATTAATTTCCTAGTTATTTCTATTACAAAAGACTAATTTGACCATTATTTTCTTCTTTTTTTATATAACTTATATTTTTTGCAACTGTAATTTTATCTGTTTCATTTATTTTTCCTAAAAGAATGCTTGAATTTTTATCGTGAAATTTATAATTTTTAACAGCTAAATCAGGGTTCTTATTTGCATAACAATATTTACAACCATTTAAGCAAGTATCATAAGCTCCAATATCACGACTTGGAATACAATGGCATCCTTTTCTCATCCCTTTTGGCTTTACATCCTTATATTTTACATGATTTGCTATTTCTAAAATTTCAGATGTAGTACATCCAGATAAATGTATCCCGAATTTTTCGAAATTTTCGTCTGTTCCACAAGTTTGTATATATAAATTATTTTCTCTTGCAATTTTTTCTAATTTTTTTGCTATTTCTAATTTTTCATCTGCAGTAAAAGGTATTATTTCAGGCATATTATATTCTAACTTTTTATACATTTCAACAAAACTAAATATACATCTTTGAACATGTGGAGAAATCTTTTTTGCCATATAAGAAAAAGTCTCTATATGTTTTTCTTGTGTATAATTTTTCGTAAGTAAAATCGGATCATATCTCCACAAAACCTTCTCTTTTCCTATTATTTTAGATAATTGTATTAATGTTTCTATTGAACTTTCTATATCTGGTACATTAGGTTCTACATCTTTACCATAAGCTGTTATTGTATAATGACATATTATTCTATATTTTTCATTTATTTCTTTAATATATTTCATAATTGGTTTATAGTTTTTAGAACAAAATACTAAACAATCAACATCCTCTGGTTTTAAACTAACCTTTGAAACATTATTTGTAAATAACGGATTTCTTGAATATGCATATCCTTCATTTAATCTATTTATTAACCACTTACTATAATAATTTACTATATCTGTTCTTCCACCCACATTTACTATCATTTATATTTCTCCATTATTATTGTTTTTAAACACTAAAATTGCTTTAGCTGTTCCTGTAATTGATATTGTTACTAAGTCAAATCCTTCTTTTTCCATTCTGTTTGCTTTTTCTTCTACTTCTTTAGCCATATCTTCTGCCTTTGGTAAATATCCAGTAACTATTGCTTTATACATGGTTTTCCTCCTTTTTACTTTTTATTTTTCATCTTTTTTTGATATATATAATTAATAATATTATCCTTCAAAAAATCATTTTTTTACATTTTATCATAATTAGATAAGATATACCATTCTTTTTTGATTTTTTAATTTATTTAGCCAGTAATTATTTAGTTATTTCATAACTTAAATCTATTAAGTCAAATAATTCTTTCTCTGGAAATTCCCCATTTAATATAACTGAAACCCAGTGTTCTTTATTCATATGATATGCAGGGATTATTTCTTTTTTATTCCTTAATGTTCCTATTAATTCTGGATAATTTTTTAAGTCTATTATATCTATTTCTTCTTTTCCTTCTAATCCTAATTTTTCTTTTAGTACATTTATTATAACTCCATACCATTTATTATTGCTCTTATGCCTTAGTACTGCATAACCTGGATATTTACTCCATAAATATTCTGGCTCTGTATCATATTTGTCTTTTACATATTTAAAAATTTCGTTCCTTTTAATCAATTCATCTTTCACCTTTCTTTATCTTTTTTCATAATATCATGAAAAATAAAATTTTCAAATATATTTAAAATAAGGCCTATTTAAAAGCCTTATTTTATTCTGTTTCGTAAGTATTTACAGTATTAGTAGTGTTTCCTCCCAAGCTATTACTATTAGTTTGATTAGTATTAGAAACATTTGTATTTGAACTATTAGCCATATTACTACTATTTGAATTTGTTATATTTGTATTAGAGTTTGTTTTATTACTATTTGTATTAGAAGAATTAGTTGTGTTGTTAGGTCTTGACGTATTTGTTTGTGTATGGTTTACTACATTATTAGTAGTATTTTCATCATCTTCATTATTATGTATTGTGTCTCTACTATCTGATGGTTCTGTTATTCTTGGAGGTTCTTTTTCATCTATTTCCTCAGTAATATTTTCAATAACTCCATTGTTATTATCAGTTGTTTCTTTTGTAGTATTACTACTATCTAATTTTCCTCCTTTATGTTTATCACAATCATCTGGAGTTGTAAACCACAAGAAATATTCTGTATAAGTATTTGGACATCCTGTATTTGCAACTTTTCCAGTCTCTGAACATACTGTAATACTAAGAACTCCTGATGGTTTTTCAAAACTTGCTTTTTGTAATCCTGCATGTATCCTTGCCATGACATTTGCCCAGATAAGTCCTGCTGGATTTCTTCCATTAAAGTCTATAGTTTCATTTTGGTCAAATCCATACCATGTTACAGCTGTATAATATGGTGTAAAACCGCAAAGCCATCTATCATAATTTTCATCAGTAGTACCAGTTTTGGCTGCAACATCTACTCCCGAAATCTTACAATAAGTTGCTGTTCCGTTTTTTCCTAATACTGGTTCTGTAAGAAGACTTTTTAGAATATATGCAACTTCTTTTGAGAAAACTCTTCTTTTTTCCTGTTTACTTTCTAAAATTTTACTACCATTTTTTCTATCTATTTTAGTATAAAATGTAGGCTCAATATATATTCCATCATTTGCAATAGTGCTATATGCACCTGCCATCTGCAAAGGACTTATTCCTTTATCTAATCCACCCAAAGCTAATGGTAATCCTTCATCATTTTTAGTTAAAGTTGTAATTCCCATTTTTTCTAAATATTTAATAGCAGTTTTTGGTGTTAGCTTTTCCATTATTTCTACAAATGGTATATTTTGTGAAGATTCAACAGCTCTTCTTACTGTAATTTCTCCCAAAGCTTTATTATAATCTACTGGATGGTAGCCATCCTCAAAATCTTTTTCTGTATCATCATATACTGATGAAGCTGTAATTATTTTCTTATCAATTGCAGGAGCTAAAATTGCAAGTGGCTTTATTGAAGAACCTGTTTGTCTTGTACTTTGAGTTGCTCTATTAAATGGTCTTGATATATCTTTTTTGCCTAAAGCTCCAACACAAGAAAGTACATTTCCTGTTTTATGATCCATTACAATCATTGCTGCTTGTGAATTATCTCCACCTGTTTTTGATTTTAGAATATACTTACTTTTTTCAAATTCTTTTTCAGTTTCTTCTTGTATTTTACTATCTTCAGTACTATGTATTGTAAGCCCTGCCATATTTATGTAGTTGGTTGCAAATTCCTCAGAAATATTATATTTTTCCTCAATATCATTTGTTATTTCTGTAATTAAAGCATCTGTATGATATGAATAAACACCATCACTTTTAGCTACTACCTCACCATTTTTGAAATTCAAACCTGAATTTACATTTGAAACAGCTTCATTATAAGAAGTCTCATCAATATATCCTAATTCTTTCATTTTATCTAACACTGTAATTGTTCTATTTTTTATTTTCTCAGAATTGTCTGTATCTGAAAATGGATTATATGAATTAGGTGAATGGTTTATTCCTGCTAAAAATGCACACTCTTCTAAACTTAGTTCAGATGCTGATTTATTAAAATAATATTTAGCTCCACTATCTACTCCATAAATACTTGGTCCAACATATATAATGTTTAAATATCCTTCTAATATTTCCTCTTTTGAAAGTTTTGTCTCTAAAAGCCATGCTTTCCACCATTCTTTTACTTTTCTTGTAACACTATCTGTATTATCTCCTGTTATATTTTTTACTAATTGTTGTGTTATCGTACTTCCACCGAATGAAGAAGAACCAAAATGTATTACATAGTTAAATATTGCAGAAGCAGTTCTTTTTATATCTACTCCACTATGTTTATAAAATCTTTCATCTTCTATTGCCACATATGCATTTTTTAAGTTATCAGGCATTTCTTCAAATGAAATATTTGACTTTTTCTTTTCATCACCGAAGTTTTGCAATTGTATTTCCTTGGCTATCAATTACAATAGAACTTTCATTAGTCACCATGTCTACTGCTAAAGTTGTCCATTTATTTGCAAAACTACCTAAAGTAATTCCAAGTACTAAAATTACTAAAACAATTGCACTTAATATAATTTTCTTTCTTCTTTTTTTCTTTTCTTTTTTAGTTAGCTTTCTTTTTCTGTTATTTTTTGCTTCATTATTTATTTGTTTATTTCTATTTTTTTTCATTTCTTTAACTGCTTTTGGCTCTTCATCTTCGTCAAATCTTTTAGCTTTTTTTCTACTCAAAATTATCACCTCTTTTAAAAGCATTTATAGTATATCATATTTTTTGTAAAATATAAAGTCAAAATACATTGCACAAAATTTTACAAAACTTATTGATTTTTTTTCTATTTTAATATAACATAATTATGAACGGAGTGTGATACTTATGATAAAAAGAGAAGAAAATCCAGATTACTTAAATGCATTTTTAGACTATTCTACAACTATTTTAAATAAATCACCTAATAGTGTTAAAGAATATAATTATGATTTAGCTATGTTTCTTAAATTTATTAAAATCCATTTTGGATTAACTTGCGAAACTGATTTTAGTAAAATAGAAATTAAAGATTTATCTTATGATGTAATTAAAAAAATAGAACTTGATGATATTCATGCATTTCTTGGGTATTTAACTAATACTTTTAAAAGTAAAGCTGCTACAAGAGCAAGGAAAATATCTACTATTCGTATATTTTTTAAATATTTATCACAAGAAGCAAGTAAAAGATTTTTACTTGACCATAACCCTGCTCTTAATTTAAAAACACCAAAAAAAGATAAAAGACTTCCTAAATACTTATCTTTAGATGATAGTAAAAAACTTTTAGACGTGGCTTCTAATGAAGATAATAGAAACCATGAAAGAGATTATGCAATTATTACTTTATTTTTAAATTGTGGTATGCGTTTGTCAGAACTTGTTGGAATTAACATAAATGATATTGATTTTAGTGAATGTAAAATGACGGTTATCGGTAAAGGTAATAAAGAAAGAACTATTTATTTAAATAAAGCTTGTATGAAAGCAATTTCTAATTATTTAAATGTTAGGCCAAAAAACATATCTCATGATAATAAAAATTCTGATAAAGCATTGTTTTTAAGTGAAAGAAAAGAAAGAATTAGTAGAAGAACTGTTCAACATATTGTAAATAAGGAACTTTTAGAGGCTGGATTAGATAGCAGAAAATATTCAGTGCATAAATTAAGGCATACTGCTGCTACTCTTATGTATCAATATGGTGAAGTAGATATTAGAGCTCTTCAAGAGCTATTAGGCCATGAAAGTATTGCAACAACTGAAATATATACACATGTTAGCAATGACCAAGTAAGAAGTGCAGTAGAAAGAAATCCTCTTGCAAATATTTAAATACCCAGGAACTATTTTAGCCCCTGGGTATTTTTGTTATATTACTATCCCCTCTTCATCGCTTTTAAGTTCTTTTCCAGGCAAGTTTTTTAGCTTTGCCTCTCCTCCGAACCTATCTAACCACTCGCTATAAAGCCTTTGTCTTTCGATTCCAAGACGTGCCTTCTTTTGAATTTCTTCAAGAGAAGTAGCTTTTAGGATTACATCAAATGCAACCCCTTTGCTCCATGCAGTAGTTAGAAGTTCACCAACACGTGCTTCTCCCCTATCCAATGCTTCATGAAGCAAATAATAGCTAGGATAAAGTTCTTTAGCCTTTTGCTTAAAGTCGTCAGGATAATACATAACTCCTCCTATCGAAACTTTTTCTACTTTGTTGACTTCCATTATACGCAAGATAGGAAATAAAACTTTTACATGTTTTTATTATAATATATATTACAAATAAAATCAATTACTTTTTTTCAAATATTTTTATATAATATGGCTCAATTTCCGGAAGTAATGTATTTAAATATATTGTGTTAAAATCTTTGTCTTGGATTTTTATATTAGGAAATGTTTTAATCATTTTTTCATTTCCCCAAAATCTCTTTATAAAATTATCTAAATTTTTGTTTTCTTTTACTTTATCATATTTTTCTTCAATTTCTTCTTTATTATAAATTGGAATATTATTTTCAACAACCATTCTTGTTATAAATTGGTCTTGTGCATAGCATGTTAATGTGCAGTCAATTATTAAAAAAGTCGTTACAATTATTACTCCATTTTTAAGTGCTTTTTTAGATATTTTTTCTTGTAATTTATTACATACTTTATCTATCGTAGGATTTATTTTTCTTACTAAAAACACTGTTAAAACTCCCCAAAATATTGAGTAAAGTAAGCATACCCTACCATTTACATTTAATATTTTTCCGTGAATAATCCCACCATCTTGTCTCTAAAATCACTTCAATTAAAAAACTAAATATATATTCAGTTACTGTTCCTATAATATATCCACCTAAAAATAATGTAAAATTGTTTTTGTCAAAATATTTTGAAAATAATAATATAAAAACTGCTCCTATACCATAAATTCCAAGGAAAGGTCCATATAAAAAGCTTTGTCTTGATTCTAATACTCCGACTTGTTATTAATCCATATATTGTTTCTATAATATATCCTACAAAACTATAAATTATAAAATAAGTACAAATTTTCCAAAGTGTTGTTCCTAATATTTTATATTCCAATTTATCTACTTTTTCCATATTTTCTCCTAAATTAATTCTTCTAATTCTTTTATTTTATCATTATAAAAATCAATTGCATTTTTATATACATCTTCTTTTTCTAAATCTATATCTACCATTTTTAATAATTCTATAGACTTTTTAGAACATCCTTGTTTTAACATTTCAATATATTTTTTAATAAATGGCTCTCCTTGTTTTAAAATATTATTTGCAATAGAGATTGCACATGATATTCCAGTTGCATATTTATATACGTAAAAATCTGAATAGAAATGTGGTATACGCGCCCATTCATATTTTATTTTTTCATCTACTATCATATTGTTTCCAAAATATTTTTTATTTAAATCATAATAAATATTATTTAAATCTTCACTAGAAAGTGTTACATTATTTTCTATTTTTTCATGAACTAGTTTTTCAAATTCAGCAAACATGGATTGTCTGAATAATGTTGCTCTTATCATTTCTAATAATTCATATAATAATTCAGCTTTTTTTGTTTTATCTTTTTCATTTTTTATCTGATAATTGCTAAGTAATAGTTCGTTTACAGTTGATGCAACTTCTGCTACCATTATTGTATAATTTGCATCTATTATTGTCTGATTTGAATTTGAATAATATGAATGCATACTATGTCCAAGTTCATGTGCTATTGTACTTACATCTCTTTTAGAATTTACAAAGTTTAATAGTACATATGGATGCACATTATACACTCCCATACTATATGCTCCTGATTTTTTATTTGTTTTTGCATATACATCTATCCAATTATTATCAAATGCTTCTTCTAATTTATTTGTATATTCTTTTCCCATAACAGATAAAGCATTTTCTACCTCTTTTCTTGCTTGTTCATATGTTATTTCATCTTTTTCTATTTCAAATGGATTTACATATAAATCATACATATGAAAGTCTTCTTTTTTTAATAATTTTTTCTTTAAGTTTATAAACTTATGATTTATATCTAATCCTTTATTTATTTCTTTTATTAGTTCTTCATAAACTTTAATACTTGCATCATCATTTTTTGTTGCCATATCTAAACTTGATTTATATTTTCTTAAATTTGCTGTAACAGATGTCATTTTTACATTTGATAAATATAGTTCTGTTATTGTGTTTATAAATTTACTATATTTATTATACATTAAGTTAAATGCTTCTTTTCTTACATTTTCGTTTTTACTTTTTAAATAAATTGTATAATTACTTTCATTAAGTTCTACTTCTTTTCCATCTTCATCTTTTAATTTTCCGAATTCAAATTCAGCATTTGTTAAAATTTCAAATGTATTTTCAGGTGATGAAAATACTTCTGAATAATTTGCAAGTAAGTTTTCTTCTTGTTTACTTAAAATATGTTCTTTTTCTTTTAATATATCTAAAATCTCTCTTTTATATCTTAAAAGCCTTTTATCTTCTTCTAAATATTTTTCTACTACTCCATCTTTAGAATATGTTATTTCTGGTTCTATAAATGATGTTTTTGTTCCGAATTTAGTTCCTAAACTTTCTACTTCTTTATATAGTTTTATTCCTTCTTGATTTGACATATCTAAATTATAATAAAGCATCCCATATCCATATAATTTCTCGTATTTTTCTAATGCTTTTTCATATAATTTGTAACAAGAATAAAGATTATCAGAACTTTCACATAGTTTTCCTTGGTATTTACTTATTTCTTCTAACTCATCTTCTAAATCCTTTTTTAGATTATCAAATTCTTTTTTATTTTCAAATATTTCTTTTAAATTCCATTCATATTTTGAACTCATATTTGCCTCCTTTTATATATTATTGTTTTGTTTTTATTTATTATTCATTGTAATTTTAACACAAATTTTTTTTATTAACAATAGCACAAAAATAAAGCAGATAAAAAATACCCAAGGCATTTGTCTTGTATTTTTTACCTGCTACAACCTTCATCTTTACAAGCATTTTACATATGCTTTTTTTCCAGAAAAGCCCATTTTTCTCCAAAAAATCTTAGCTCCGTCTCCTTTTGGGGATAGAAATATCTTTTTTATTCCCATATCTTTAGCGTAACTTTCTAATTCATTATAGAATTTACTCCCATATCCCTGTTGCTGATAATTTCTATCTACAATTAAATTTACAATTTCTAAAATCTGCCGATTTAGAAAAAATGCTATTTCTGCATATGCAACAACAAGTTCTTCCTCACTTTCATATACAAAATCGAAATAGTGTTTTTGTTGGCTCTGCACCCAAGATAAAAATTGTGCATATGTTGGAAGTTTTGTACATAAGTTACTCTCTTTACTTTGTTGCCCAACCTCAAAACTATAATGTGTTTTGTATACACAATTAATATAACACTCATAGTCTTGCTTTGTTGCTTGCATTTTTCTCATGCCGATTGTTTTAGGCTTTCCCATAAGGCTACCTCCATATTCTACTGGCTTATATTGCTATATTAACATCTTTTACATAAAGTGTCAACTTACAATAAAATCGGGCTTATTTGTTCTCCATCTAAAGCATATTTTATTGTTTTTATTAAATAATCTTCATCAAAAACAATTGACCTTGGTTTTGTTATTGGATTATCTTGTCTAAATGGTACAAAATAATAATTTCTTCTATTTAATAATTTGCCGATATTTTCAGCATTACCACTTAATCCATTATTGGTAGATGGTGCAATTATTAGTGGTCTATCATTTCTTAGATGTGATTTACATGCCATTACTGCTGGCGTGTCTATTATATCTAAAGCTAGTTTTGCCATTGTATTTCCGAGAACATGGTGCAACTACCATTGCATCTGTCATTTTCTTAGGGCCTATTGGCTCTGCTCCTTGTATAGTGTGTATTATTTCCTTATTTGTTATTTTTTCTATTTCTTCTATGAATTCCTTTGCCTTTCCGAATTTAGTATCCATTTCATAACTGTTATTAGACATTATCGGTATTATTTCTGCTTTTTCTTTTTCAACTAATTCTTGTATTTTTGGAATTGTTTTTTTAAATGTGCAAAACGAACCTGTAAGTACAAAACCTATCTTTTTTCCAACTAACTCCAATCTCATTCCCCCTTTCATACTCTTTTTATATCATATGAAAAAATGAGATTTTTCGACATTTATTTAACATAAATTATAAAAATAGAATTGGACGAAATGAAAAGGATTTATTTGCTTCTATTATTGTATTTGAATAACGCATACCAGGAATTAAGTCTCCATCACCATTTGCATATCCTCCGCCTCTAAAAACACAACATACATCCATTTCTTTTTCTGTAGTTTCTGTTGTCCATTCAAAGCAATTACTTGCAATATCATGTATATTGCACATTATATCATCATTAGTACCTTTTTCCTCAAATAATTTGTTTACACTAATTTTCTGAGAATATGATATATTACTTGAACAATTTTGTACAAATACTAATGCAGTATCCCAAGCATAGCTATTTACTAAATCACTTTCAAAATTATTATCATTATACATATTTCTACTTAAATTTGCTGCCTGTGGTTGTGTTATATAATTATACACAAACTCGTTTCCTTTCAATGTTATTTGTGTTAGCACATCTTCTTTATCTTCTCTTGTAATTGAAGTTCTTGCTTCATATCTTCCTAAATAAAACCCTCCACTTTTATTAGTTTTTGATATAAATACATCTATATTTTTGGCTACTATATTACCATAATCCGAACTTGACAATTCTTGACACCTTTTTCCTAAATTATCAAGTATTTTATTTGTGTACTGTTTTATAGCTTTTCCATCACCTTCAAATGTATATCTATTTAATTCAATAGTAATCTTACCTTTTCTTGTTTCAATCTCACCTACTGGAATCCACACAAACTCACTTCCTATTGTTTCTTCATGATTTACATCTTTTATTATTATACCATCTTCTACATTGCTTTCTGGATTTACTACTTTAAATCCACTTGGAACTATTATTTTATTTTCTAAGCTATCTTGAGTAATAGTATTTGTCGTTTCATATCCTGTTATTGTTTCTAAAGTTTTTCCTGTAGATGTATTTATATATTGTTCATAATTCTCTAATGCTTCTTCTTCTTCTATTTGTGCTTCTTCTGTTTCTTCTTTTGCTCTTTGTGCTTGCGAAAGTATTCCGGTTTTCTCCTGTTAGCATTGCTATACTTACTCCAGCTAATATTAACAAAACTATAATTGTAACTATTAGTGCAATAAGTGTAATTCCATTATTCTTTAGTACTTTTCTATTTTTCATAATATCAATTCCTTTCTTTTTCTTTTGATTTTATATTGCGATACTTCGCAATAATTATATTATATTAAAAATTTAAAGTCAATAAATAATTGCGATTTGTCGCAAATGTTTTCAAATTACATTTGATATAATTTTTATATTAAAGAAAAGAGGTGTAATGATGCAACTTTCAGATGCTGTACAAAAACGTATTATTAATCTTTGCAAAGAACAAAATATTACTTTAAACAAATTAGCAACAAATTCTGGTTTATCTTATTCTACTGTTTTTAGTATTTTTTATGGAAAAAGTAAAAGTCCAAAACTAGCAACAATACTACATATATGTGAAGGATTAAATATAGAACTTTCTGATTTTTTTAATGACTCTCTTTTTAAAGATGTTAAATTTGAAGATGAATAAAAGGCACTTACTATTTTTATTTAGTAAATGTCTTTATTTTTTCTACATTAATTTCAAAATCTAAAATAAGAGCCCTCAAAAAAGAGAGCTCATATTGTTTAGAGTTCCATCCATACAATTGAGATTTTGGATTTTAGAACCATTGTCGGTCGAATTGCCATCTTATAGGCATAGCAACGACCGTGTGAAAAGAACATGAAGCCGTAGCCACGGTGAACATTATCATTATCAACACCTCCAGGACCAAAGGCTGCACGACAACCATTACCATCAGAACCAGGAGAAGCTAGCCAATATTTTAGCTTCTCGTTTTTGTAATCAAAGCTCTTCAAATCTGAGTACTTGATACTCTGAGCAATAATCATTCTATCTTCTTGGTGAGTAAGCCACCAAGCAATCTTATTAATGATACTTATACCGTTTATCACACCTCTTGCTCCACAAAGCTCTAGTTCTTTAATAGTAGTAACATTCGCCCTATACTTAGGGTAAATACTTCCATCTGGAAACTTTACTAGTCCCAGCAATTCATATGGAATTTCATTGGGCAAATCACTGCTTGTAAATACCTGTTCTTCGCTTGCTCCACTTTCTTCTGGTGTAATTACCAGCTTCCTTCCTCCTGGATTAGGAAGAATGATAGTTTTCGGCACTTCGTCAAGCCGAATAATAGGTTTAATGTCCATTTTAGTCCTTTCTCTAAACATTCCTATAACAGCTTTTGCTGTTGGTTTTTATAATATCATATTTCACATAATATTTCAAGAATGGATTTTGTTATTTATAATTATTTCCTATGGTTTTAATGCTGTAATTGGTACTATATAAATTCCTGTTTCTTTATCTTTTATCACTGCTGGACATTTTCCAACTATAACACACATAAATGCAGGTTTTTTTATCATATTATCATAAAAATTTAATAAACTTTTCTTTGCTTCTTCAACTTGATTATATCCTAGTTTTATTTCTACTGCTGCATATTCTCCACCTTGAAATTCTAAAATTGAGTCTACTTCTAAACCTGTTATATTATCTCTAAAATGATATAAATGACCATCTAAATAATCCATATATATTCTTAAATCTCTTTCTACTAATGCTTCAAACATGAAACCGAAAGTATTTAAATCTTTTAAAAGTTTTTCTGGTGTTAATCCTAAACAGCTGCATGCTAATGATGGATCTGTAAAATGTCTTTTAGGAGATTTTCCCACTCTGTTAGGTGAACGATAATTTTCTCCATATGCTTCTTGATTTTCAATTAAATGTAATCTATCTAATACATCTAAATAATCAATTATAGTGTCTCTACTAGACAAAAGTTCTGTTCCATCCTCATATTCTTCTATATCTTTTATAATTGTTTTGTTTCCTACAATTGATGTCTCATTTCTTGCAAGTGATCTTAGTAACATTTTCATTTTATTTTTATCTCTTCTTTTTTCTTCATTAATATCTATATTCAATACTGTGTCTATATATGATTTTGGTATTAAGCCAATTTTATCTTTACTAACATCAATATTTGCTGGCCAGCCCCCTCTTATTAATAACTGAGCTAAATGTAATATTTCTACATTACCAGTATTTACTGTTTCTTGTGTATTATTTAAAATTGCATTTAGAGATGCTTTTCCAGAAGAATCACCTGATTCGTATAAACTCATTGTATACATTTTTAATCTTCCAATTCTTCCTGCTCCTGAATGATGTACTTTTTCTTTCATTATTTTTGATGGTAATGTTGTTGAACCTGTTATAATAAAATTTCCTTTCTCAGTGGTTTTATCACACTCACGTCTTACTGCATCCCATATTGTTGGAACTAAATTCCATTCATCAATTAGTTGTGGTTTTTTGTTTAAATCATTATTAAAAATTGATTTCACATCTAATTTTGCCATTTCTCTTACATCGTCATCATCCATAAAAACTTCACTTTTAGAATGTTTTAATGATGTCCATGTTTTACCACACCATTTTGGACCTTCTATACTTACAGCTCCAAAGACTGATAAATAATCTTCTAACTTTTTTTCTATTAATCTTTTTCTATATTTTTTCTTATTAATTTCCATTTTCTCACCTCTTTATTAAATATACCATTATTTCAATAAATAGTCAATATTCAGTCGACACTTTTTAAGGTTTTTGTTCGACACTTTTTAACAATTTTAGTCGACACTTTTTTAATAATTTATTATTTATTTTTATAAAAATATTAAATAAAAATTGAGCCCTCAAAAAAGAGAGCTCATATTGTTTAGAGTTCCACCCATGGAATTTTAGGCGAATTCAATTGGACTTTAACTTTTAGAACCATTGTCGGGCGTACAGCCATCATTCCGACAGAATATTGGCCGTTTGAACCAGAACTCATAATTCCTCCACGAAAAACGTCATTGCCCAATACAGCTCCCGGACCAAAAAATGCTCTACTTTCAACACGTGAAAAACCTGAAGAGGCTAACCAATATCTTAACTTCTCGCTTTTATAGTCAAAACTTTTCAGATCTGAGTATTTAATGCTTTTAGCAATAACCATTATATCTTCTTGATAAGTAAGCCCAAAAGCTATGTTATTAATAATATTTATACCGTTTAATTCTCCTATTTTTCCGTTCAAAGCAAGTTCTTTTGTAGTAATAACATTCGATTTATACTTAGGATAAATACATCCTTCTGGTAACTTTACCAATCCCAGAAATTCATAAGGAATTTCATCAGGCAAATCTTCGCTTGTAAATACTTGTTCTTCTTCGACTCCACTTTCTTCTGGTGTAATTAGCAGTTCCCTTCCTCCTGGGTTAGGAAGAATGATAGTTTTCGGCACTTCGTCAAGCCGAATAATAGGTTTAATGTCCATTTTAGTCCTTTCTCTAAACGTTTCTATAACAGCTTTTGCTGCCAGTTTTTATAATATCATATTTTACATAATATTTCAAGAAAAAATCTCACTTTTAAAATATCTTTCTTGGAATTCTGTTAAAGCTCTTATTTGTTCTTTTGTATACCTTTTATCTTCTGGAACAACAATTAATTTATCATCATTATCATTTAATCTTTTAATAACAGCAATGCATTTACCAGTAAATTCTTTAATTGGTGCAAATACTCCTAAAACATAAGCATCTAACTCTTCCCCATCACCGCTAATTGTACCTGGAATATAACCGTAATTTACAGGATAAATCATATCAAATTTAGGATGTTTAGAACCAAGTGGTCTATCTATTTTTACTTTAACAATTTTACCAATATAATTTTTACTATCCATAAAATACTCCTATATTTATTTAATTTACTAATATATTTATAACATATTTTTAATAATTTTTAAATAAAATTAAATGGTGAATAATATTGAAAAGAACTAAAAAATTTATAATAAATGGAACTATACTTACTTTAACTGCTTTAATTACAAGAAGTATAAGTATGGTATTTAATATATATGTATCAAA
The DNA here is from genome assembly GCA_944387475.1 of uncultured Clostridia bacterium. Taxonomy (GTDB): domain Bacteria; phylum Bacillota; class Clostridia; order TANB77; family CAG-508; genus CAG-269. The sequence goes on along the minus strand of CALXFB010000004.1, from coordinate 64,791 downwards.
TAAAATAGGCTCAGAAGCAGTAGGTGTATTTTCTTTAGTTATGTCTGTCTACCTATTTTTTATAACCCTTGCAACATCTGGGCTTAGTCTTGCATGTACATATTTAGTATCACAAGAATTTGCTAAAAGTAATTACCAAGAAGGTCTAAAAGCTGTTAAAAGTTGTACATCTTTTGGTTTACTATTAGGAATTGGTAGTAGTATTTTAATTATATTGTTATCAAATATAATATCTACTAATTGGCTAAATAATAAAGTAAGTTCTATACCATTTTATTTAATAGCAATAGGCCTTCCTTGTATTGCAATATCTTCTGTTATAAATGGTTATTTTTCAGCAGTAAGGAAAGCATATAAGTCTGCAATATCACAGAGTTTAGAACTTTTTGTAAAAATAATTATTAGTATATTATTATTAACATATTTTCCTTTACATAGTGTAGAAAGTGTATGTATTTGTCTAATTTTAGCAGATGTAATATCTGAAATCTTTTCTTGCATATTTTTAGTTATATTATATAAAATAGATAAATCATTTTTTAGCAAAAGATATAAAATACCTGGCTTACAATATAAGAAAAAGATTTTAAGTATAACACTTCCTGTTTCAATAACATCATATATACGTTCAGGACTTTCTACTTTAAAAGAATTTATTGTTCCTAATAGACTTGTTTTATTCGGGCTTCCATATTCTATTGCTCTATCTGAATATGGAAGAATAACTGGTATGGCTATGCCTGTTATTATGTTTCCTACTGTTTTTATTTTTTCTTTTAGCTCTTTAATTATACCTGAATTTTCAAGTCTACTTGCTAAAGGCTATAAGAAAAGAATTATTAATGTTAGTCACAAAATATTTGCTATTGCTACAATTTTTTCTTTAATTGTTGCTATTATTTGTTTTATATTTGCAAATAATTTAAGTTTAGCAATATTTCAAAATTTAGAGCCTGCAAAATACATTAAAATGCTTTCTCCTTTAATTGTACTTATGTATATTGATAATATTATAGATAATATGCTTAAAGGCTTAAATAGACAATTTAAGGTCATGCTATGTAATATAGCAGACCTTATTATAACAATCTCTCTTTTATATTTTTTACTACCTATACTTGGAATAAATGGTTTTATCATATCTATGTATGTAAGTGAAATTTTTAATTTTACCATAAGTTACTTAGAATTAAGAAAAACTGCAAAATAACTATTTAATCATAATTTCACATTTAATATCACTATTTAAATTTTCTTTAAAAATATTAGCATCTTCTTTTGTGCCTACAATTAGACCATAATGTATTGGAACAGCAATTTTAGGATTTATTTCATTTACTAACTTTGCTGCTTCTTTTGCTGTCATTGTATAAGTTCCTCCTATTGGTACAAATGCCACATCACATTTTACTTTTTTATTTTCTTCAGTTATATCTGTATCTCCTGCAATATAATAGCTAACATCATTTAAATGAATAATATATCCTACCCATTCCTTTTCTTTTGGGTGGAAATTTTTGCTTACATTATAAGCTGGAACAGTTTCAAAATCAAGGTTATCTTCTACATAATAGTTATCAGGTACAACATAAAAAATATCATCTTTAGCAAAACCTAAATCTTCTATGGTTATTCTAATTTCTTCATCATTATTCATTTCATTAGGTACTATTATTTTAGTTGTGTCTTTTTTTACTTTTAAAATATCTTCTGGTGAAAAGTGATCATAATGTGAATGTGTTATAAATATATAATCTGCATCATTATAATTTTTATCTATTTCATATGGATCAAAATAAATAATTCCATTTTCCTTATCTTCAAATCTAATTGAACTGTGACATAATACTTTTACACTTTCTAACATGTAGTTTCTCCTTTCATTATTTTTTCTAACACATATGCTACTCCATTTTCATTATTTGTTTTTGTTATGTATTTTGCATATGTTTTAACTTCATTATTTGCATTTTCCATTGCAATACTTAGTCCTGTTTCTTTAAACATAGAAATATCATTATAGTCATCACCTATTGAAACTGCATATTTTAAATCAATATGTAATGCTTTGCACATATTTTTTACACCATATCCTTTTGAGGTTTTTTCATCTGCTATATCATAATATGTAATATTTCTTGGTTTTTCATAAGGATTTGTTAGACTTTTTGATTGGTTTTTTATTCCTACATATTTAATTTTTTCTACATCTGGTTTTAAATCTCTAATTTTCTCAAAGCTACTGTCTTGTATTAAACATTGCATAACATCTATTTTTTCTAAAAAAAGTTCTATTGGTTCTGATAATATATTTTCTTTTTCTACTCCTCTTTCTTTTGTAGAAACTCTACCATTTTCTGTATTCATAATAAAATTAACATTATTTCTTTTAGCTAAATTATATATTTCGATACAAGAATCTTTTTTCATAGGATTTTTATAAATACATTTATTATTTTTATAATCATAACCATAAGCTCCATTTGAAGTAATTATATAATTACTTGCATTACATGCTCTGCTTACTTCTATTGTACTTTCTACTGGTCTTCCAGAACATATAATTACCTTTATTCCTTTTTCTACTACCTTTTTTATTGTATTTTTTGTTACATCTGAAATTTCTCCTAAATCATTTCTTAGTGTTCCATCTATATCTATAAAAATAGCTTTATACAAAATTCTTCCTCCTAAAATTACCATCTTTATTTTTTTCTTTTACTATTTACATCGTCTAAAAGTTTTTTATTATATTCATATCTTTCTTCTTTTCTCTTTAATTTTCTTTTTGAAACATTTACTTCATGATATGATATTAACACTAATAATATAAGCAATACTACTAATGTAATTTTACTTCTTAGTATTTTTGTTACTGTTCCAAAGCCAGAGAGTTTAAATATATATTTACCTTCAATATCCTCATATTCGACATATCCTTTATCTTCTGTTTTATTGTTATCTCCTTTTGTTATATACACATCTTGTCCATTTCTTTCCTCTATTTTTACGATTCTATGTGTATTTATATAATCACCTACATGAAATGATATTATATCACCAACTTCTAAATCTTCTTTTTCACTTTGAGTTATAAAAATAACATCATTTGTCATGATAGTAGGTTCCATACTTTCTGATACTATAACAAAACTTTTTATTCCTAAAAAACTTGGTAATTTATTCGGATTTATATATGTTTCAATTAATAATGTTAAATTAAATATAATTAAAAATAGTATTATTATACAAGTTGTTGTACTAAAAATTCTACCTAATCTATATAAATGTTTACTTGATTTATCAAAATCACTAAGTTTATACACTTTAATTTTTCCTTTCTCTTTTGTTTCTTAAGTCATTATAAATATACCATAGAACTAAATGCATTTCAATAGATTAGAAAAATTCTTTCCTAATTAAACAGTTTAAAACTACATAAACTGTTCTCTTTTTAAGCCTGTTATTTCTTCTATTAAGCTAATATCCATATTTTTCTTTAACATATTTTTAGCATCTTGTATTTTTCCGGATTTTTCACCTTCTAAAATTCCAGCTTTTTTTCCTTCAAAATTTGCTTCCATTATTGTTCTTCTTCTGTCTTCTCTTAATGCTCTCATTGTTTCTACCATAGCACATATACCTCCTTCTTCTTTTATTTTACTTTTTAGTATTTTTATATATTTATTAGCAATAGATTTTCCTAAATCTTTTACTAATATATATTTTATCATTCTTATCATTTCATCTATTTCATCTTCTTTTGCATTAGGTATTATTTCTTCTAAAACATCTATTAATGTGTCTTCTCTTATTGCTTTTTATAGATTAGCATATATATATTTTTTATTTTCTAAAATTAATTAATCTACAATTAATGATTTTATATTAATATGCTAATCTACAAATAACTTTTAAACCTAATATGCTAAAACTACATAAATTGCTCTCTTTTTAAGCCTGTTATTTCTTCTATTAAGCTAATATCCATATTTTTCTTTAACATATTTTTAGCGGCTTGTATTTTTCCGGATTTTTCACCTTCTAAAATTCCAGCTTTTTTTCCTTCAAAATTTGCTTCCATTATTGTTCTTCTTCTGTCTTCTCTTAATGCTCTCATTGTTTCTACCATAGCACATATACCTCCTTCTTCTTTTATTTTACTTTTTAGTATTTTTATATATTTACTTGCAACAGCTTTTCCTAAATCTTTTACTAATATATATTTTATCATTCTTATCATTTCATCTATTTCATCTTCTTTTACATTAGGTATTATTTCTTCCAAAACATCTATTAATGTGTCTTCTTTTCTTGCTTTTTCTATTATTATTGCTTTTCCAAGTAATGTTCCTTCTTCTGATATTATTTCTTTTAGACTGTAATTTTTTGATTGTATTAGTTTATATTCTCCAAGTCCTTCATAATATTTACTTACTTTTAGTTTGTTTCCATATTCTTCTTGTAATTCTACTATGCTTCTTGCTACATTCCAGTCTCCTGCTCCTGTAAATATTACTATTTTTATTACTTTTGCTATTTTCTTTGAGTGCTTTCTATTTTGCATATAACTTCTGTCTATTATTTCTGTTTCATATTTAAATATTTTATATGCCATATTGGGATTTTGAGTAGATTGATGTTCTATTAAAAAATATACTTCTTTATCTTTTAATTTATATAAAACATCTACAATCCTTCCTTTATAATCTCTTGTTGTTAATTCATTTCTTACTGTTTGTATTTCTATTTTTTTAGAACTATTTATTCCTAATGATTTTTTTATTAAACTTTCTACTTCACTTGTTCTATCTAATATTCTTTTAAATAATTTATCATGTTCATTATGGATATATTTTTCTTCTTCAAGTTCTTCCATACATTTCCTCCTTTTTATTCTATAATATTTTTATTATTTATGCAATATTTCTTCTTTAGTAAATATAACTATTTTTATCTAATTTTCTTCTATTTTCTCTTTTAATCACGTCCTTTCTTACTTTTTCTTGTTATTTTCTACTTTAAATATAAAAAGTACTAATAATTACTAAGATATAAGTATGCATTTAGTCACAATAAAGCCATTAATAAAACCACCTCTTTTTTACTTTTTTCTCATATCTTGGAAATTCAAGAGAGAACCTCTTTATTTAAAGATTTTTTAATCTTCCATGATTAAAGTGTTGTCATAATATCACATTATACATGTTTATGTCAATAAAAATGTTGCAATTTTTAAAAATTCACAAAACGTTCACAATTGGAAATTACATTTTTATCAAATTGTAACAAAAATGTAATATTATTTCTATTTACGTAAATTGATTTTACAGGTATAATTAAGTTAAGCAAAAATGTTGTAAGGAGTTTTTATTTATGGATAATGATACTTTACTTGTTTCTGAAAAAGATCAAAAAGCATATTTACCATATAAATATAGCGATATAGAAAAGATTTATAATGAAAACAAAAATAAGTATTCTTCTTGTGAAGATCTTATTAATAAAGAATATATTTTACCCTTAAATAGATTTAAGCATAGTATAAGTTCAAGATTTAGAGAAACTATTAATTTAGTTTTAAACAAAGAAAAACAATCTTTTTTTAAAGCCTTAGATTTAGCATTTGAGCTTATGCTACAATATAAGCTAAATCCAATTATAATTGCTGCTTGTAAGAATTTAGAAGAACTTGATATTTATTTAGATTGTTTAGAAGAAGACGAACTTTTTGATTTTAGATGTTTTAATATTAAATTTGAGGTAACTCCTAAAGTTTACACAAGAGAAAAAAAGCCCAATTTTATTTAAGGCTTTTTCTTTTTCTCTAAATCTGGTCTATATAAACTATATTTTAAATCTTCTTTACTATATTTACTAGGTTTTAATCCTACTCTATCTCTCATATAATCAAGCAACAATACTGCAAAAATTGTTGTTAAACAACCTATTATTATAAACGTATTTGCTGTTGTTGTTATCTCTAATAATAATGCACATATTAATGATACTATTGCAGTAAATAAATTTGATGATAAATTCCTTAAAGCTGTTAATTTTGGTCTTATTCCCCTATTTGTAAAATTATTCAAATATCTTGCAAGTAATGCTCTATATGGTCCTTTTGTTGCATATTGTATTAAAAATAATAATACTATTAATATTAATGATGATTTAGATAATGCATCTTTTCCAATAAAACCAATTAGTATGCATGATACTGTTGTAGGTATTGTTAAAAATGCTATTGTTTTATTTCTAAAGATTTTATGTACTTTTTCACTATATCTTGCTGTTATTGCTGCACCTAATTGTAATATTGCAAATATTATTCCAAAATATGCTTCTGGTACTTGCATTTCACTTAGCATACTGCTTCTTAAGTTTACTATTCCCATAACTAATCCTAAAAAGATTGCATTTGCAAGTAATAAAAGTTTTACTCTATTTGACTTCATTGAAAATCTTACTGAGTCTTTTATTTGTTTTACATATGTTTTTAAAGAAACTGGTTTTACTTTATCCTCTACTAATACTGTATGTCTAAATTTGAATGATATTACAGTAGATATTACGCAACATATAAAACATAATATCATAGGAATATATCCATTTATTGCAAATGTAAAACCTGCAATTACAGATGATATTGCATCAAATATATAAAAATATGATGATGATTTACCGGTCTATCACTGCAAAAACTCTTCCTCTTTTTTTACTTGCAGGTAACGAATCATAAAGTATATTTTGTTCACATATTCCTTTTATTGAAAATCCTAATGCATATATAAATTGTATTATTAATAATTCATAATAATTTTGCATAAATATCATTGCTAAAATACTTGCACTATATAAAACATTTCCAATTATTAAGCAATTTTTCTTACCTATTCTATCTACTACACTAGTTATCGGTAGTTGCCAAAATGTATTTGCTAAAGTATAAAATGCATCTGCAAATAATACTTGAGAAGCTGAAAATCCTTTTATTTGTGTTAAAAATAAGAAAATAATTGGAAAATAGAACAATAAATCCCAAGATACTGTTTTATATATTGGAAATATTCTTACATTTTTCTTTTTGTGCCTTATCATTTTTCTTTCTTTTGTTTCTTTCATTATTCTCTCCTTTTACTAACAAATAATAACAAAAATATAAATGTTTTACAAGTTTTTTTAAGGAATTTTTTTAAAATTTTTCAAAATTTTTCTTTAATTTCATTTACTTTTTAAATTATATTTTTCTATTTTTTACACAAAATATATTTATGAACCAGATTTTATTAACAAGTTTAGATAAGAATGAAAATAAAAAAGAATATGAAAAAGAAATATTTGATAATTATAATATGCCTATTTATAATAACTACACAAATAATAAAATAGAAAAAAATAAAAAGTTTTTCAAATTACAATTTATTTTTTCTATTTTAATTATTTTTACAACTATTTCTTTTTCTATTTATTATATTTACTCTTTAAAAAATAGAGAAAAGATTTCAGAAAATATTATTGGTAATTATAATATTTATAGACTTTATGCCGAAAATAGCAAAAACCAAGAAGAAATTATTAATAACAATCTTTTTGGTATTATTGAAATACCTAAAATTAATCTTTATTACCCTATTTTTTCAACTCTTTCTGAAGATAATTTAAAAGTTTCTCCTTGTAAATTTTATGGCTCTAATTTAGATGAAAACACAAATATTTGCATTGCAGGACATAATTACAATAATGATTTGTTTTTTAGTAAAATAGACCAGTTACAACCTGAAGATGAAATTTATATTTATGATTATACTGGTATTAAATACACATATCTTGTAACAGAAAATTATGAAGTTAAAGAAGATGACCTTTCTCCTATATATATTTACAATAAAAACAAAAAAAATCTTACTCTTATTACTTGTAATAACTTAAATAAGAATAGAATTATAATAAAAGCAGAGCAAAGGGCTTAAATAAAGCCCTTAATTATAGAAATATCCCCCTCTATTGCCAATATAATACTGGATATTGATTGTTACCATTACTAAACTTCCACATTCCACTATTATTTTGATTTAATAAATCCAAAAACTCTTGACTTTTCATTTGCTCGCTTGTTCTTACTTCTCCATTTTCTGATATTGTAGTATTTATTCCTGAACTATTAATTATATCTTTTAAATAATAACAATTATTTATTTCTCCACTTTCATTATAATGCACACTAACTCCATCAATTAATGTCTCTACATTTGAATTGCTGATAAAATTGTTTATTAGCCCCATGGCATATGCAGTATTTATTTTTCCTATATTTCTTCCTGCAATTCCTCCTAACATTCCTCTATCTGGATAATCCGGTTTTTGTTCTCCGAATACTTCAGCACTAATATTTCCAGTATTATATACATTTTCTATAATTCCTGTCTCTTCATTAACACCTGCTATTCCACCAATTCTATTTTCCATACAAGAATATTTAGCATTCATACTTGCTGAATTATAACATTGTTTAATTGTTCCTTTATTTGAGCCGACTAGTCCTCCTATGTTACATGCCCAATCTGTTTTTTCAGTATTAATTTCTCCATTTACATAACAATTACTTATTTTTCCAGAATTTTCACCAACTAGTAATCCTGTATTTAAATATTTTCCTCCATTCATAGTTGTTGAGTTCATTCCATTTTCTATATAAACATTTTCTATACTTCCTAAATTTCCACTAAACATACCTGAAGCAATATAAGTATTTTCATCAACATTCTTTTCTTGGATAATTTTTAAATTATATATTTTATATTTTTTTCCATCAAAATTACCATTAAAAGAAACTTCATTCATTTCATCACCAATAATATATTCACTCTTTCCTATTGGTATAAATCCACTTGTATTTAAAACTTTTTTTAGTTTTCCGTTATAACCATAATTAGCATAATCTTCTCTGTTAGGATTTACATATGATTTATCAGAATTAAAATCTAAACTTATTCCTAGTTCTACATATTGTCCCTCATAATTATTTATACCTTTTGTTACATTATCAGCAAAAACCACTAAATCCTCAATGCTATTTATAATAAAAGGGGCTTGTTCTGTTCCACTTCCTTCAAGCACTCCTGGATTAGTATCATTCACTTGTGAAACATCTCCAGTTACATCATTTATATAATTTTCATAATTATCTAAAATATTTTCTTCTTCTATTCTTGCATCTTCTGTCTCATTTTTAGCTTTCTGTGCTTGTGTTAAAATTCCGTTATTACCTGTTAGCATTGCTATTGAAACACTTGCTAAAATAAGTAAAATAATTATTGTAATCACAAGTGCTATTAAAGTTATACCTTTGTTTCTTTTTAACATATTTTTTTCTCCTTTTTTAGTTAGTTTTCTATTTTTCTTCACTGCTTTTTCCTCCCTATTTTTTAATTTTTTTATATTAAATTTTATTTACTCATTCTATTGTTTTCTATTTATTAAAATAAAAACAAAAAGATAACAATATTAAACCTAAATCTTTTAATTTTTAGGTTTTATTGTTATCTTCTTATCTATTTTTATTCTATTATTTTTTTGTAGTAACCTACTTATATATATATATATATATATATACAGCCTCAAGGCTTACAAGTTCTGCTTTGTTCATGTTTTTTACTTCCTTTTCATTTGTTTTTATTATTTTCCAACTTATGTTTTTTTATTCTTATATTTTCTATATGATTTTTACAATATTTATTTTATATATAAATATGTAATTTGTAAATACCTTATCGTAAAAAATTTCATTTTTTCTTTTAAAAAAGAGGTCTAACTAAAAACCTCTTTTACAATATTACAATTTATCTTCATAAAACTTTTCTTTATCCTTTCTATCATTTATTGTAAACAACAACAAAAAGAGTAGAAAAACTCTACTCTTAATATATCTATATATAAATTTATTAACTAAATATTTCTATAGTCTTTAATTTTCTTATAAGCATATACTGCTGATATACCGAATACAACTACCAAAGCAGCAATTGGAAGACTATCACCTAAACCAGTACTTGGTAAATTTGAATTGTTATAAACACTAGAATTTCTATTAGTATTGTTATTTCTATTAGAACTACTATTATTGTTTGTTCTATTTGTGCTATTATTTGTTCTGTTAGAGCTATTATTAGTTGAATTAGAACTGTTATTAGCACTATTTGATGTATTAGTATTAGTAGAATTTCCAGAAGAACCATTTAATTGGTTTGTTATATCTGTAAAATTACTTAAATTTTCAGCTGCATTAACAGTTGTTGTAAATAGAATTACCATTACACTTAAAACTAAACTTAAAAATACTTTTAATAAATTTGATTTGTTCATTATTTACTCTCCTCTACTTTTTTAGATTTTTTACTATTATTATTTATACAAACATTAATTATTATACCATTTTTATAAATAAAATTCAAGTATTTGTATAAAACAAATAATAATAAAATTTTTCTTACGTTCTTCGTTTTTATTTTATACTTAAAAATATATTTCGTCAATAGGTTTTAACAATTTTTTATTTTACATTTATATTACAAAACTATTACACATTAAACTTAAATAGAACAATATCTCCGTCTTGCATAATATAATCTTTTCCCTCTTGGCGAACTAACCCTTTTTCTTTAGCAGCAACCATACTACCACATTTCATTAATTCATCAAAAGAAATAACTTCTGCTTTTATAAAACCTCTTTCAATATCAGAATGTATTTTACCTGCAGCCTGTGGAGCTTTAGTACCTTTTTTAATTGTCCAAGCTCTTACTTCAGGTTCTCCTGCTGTTAAAAATGACATTAACCCTAATAAGTCATATGATTTTTTAATAACTTTATCTAACCCAGACTCGTCTAAACCTAAAGCATCAAGCATTTCTTTTTTATCATTATCATCTAAACCAGATAATTCTTCTTCAATCTTAACACATAATGGAATAACTTCAGCATTTTCTTTAGAAGCATATTCTTTAACTTTTTGAACAAGAGGGTCATTATCTGCATTTTCCATTTGTTCTTCAGAAATATTTGCAATATAAAGAATTGGTTTTGTTGTTAGTAAAAACATATCTTTAACTAATTTTTGTTCATCTTCGTTAAATTCTAATGCTCTTGCAGAAATTCCATTTTCTAAATTTTCTTTGATTCTTTCTAATAAATCAACTTCTTCTTGGTAACTTTTGCTAGCTTTTAAATTCTTTCTTGCTTTATCTAACCTTTTATTTACAGTTTCTATGTCTGCAAAGATTAATTCTAAATTAATAGTTTCAATATCACGAACAGGATCAATACTACCATCTACATGAACAATATTACTATCATTAAAACATCTAACAACTTCACAAATAGCATCTGTCTCACGAATATGTGATAAAAACTTATTACCAAGTCCTTCACCCTTACTTGCACCTTTAACTAAACCTGCAATATCAACAAATTCAATAACAGCATGTGTTATTTTCTCTGGGTTATACATTTTAGCTAAAGCGTCTAATCTTTCATCTGGAACAGGAACAACACCAACATTAGGTTCAATTGTGCAAAAAGGATAATTTGCACACTCTGCTCCAGCTTTAGTAATACTATTAAATAATGTACTCTTTCCTACATTTGGAAGACCTACAATTCCTAATTTCATTTTTATCTCTCCTATTTTCTTTTTAGTATTATAGTTTTCTTTATTTCATAATTTTTATTATTTTCATTATTTTTTGTTTTTAATTTCTTCTAAAAGTTTATTTTTAAATTCATCTAAGCTCATACTTCCTATATCTCCGTCTTTTCTTGAACGTATAGAAACTTTATTTTCATCTACTTCTTTTTGTCCAATAACTAACATATAAGGAACTTTATGAAGCTGTGCTTCACGTATTTTATAACCAATTTTTTCATTTCTATCATCTATATGAACTCTTAATTCTTCTTTTAAAAGTTCTTCTTTTAATTTATTACAATAATCTACTTGATTATCTGTAATTGGTAAAATTCTAACTTGCTCTGGTGAAAGCCATAAAGGTAAATTTCCTTTTGTTTCTTCTAATAAGAAAGAAATAAATCTATCAGAAGAACCTAAAATTGCTCTATGGATAACAACAGGTCTATGTGCTTTTCCGTCTTCTGCTATATATTCAAGTTCAAATCTTTCTGGTAAAGCAAAATCTAATTGACAAGTTGGAATAGTTACATCGTGGTTTAGAGCTGTTTTTATTTGTATATCAATTTTAGGTCCGTAAAAAGCTGCTTCACCTTCTGCTTCATAAAAATCAATATTTAATTCTTTTAAGATTTCTCTTAATTGACTTTCAGCAGTCTTCCACATTTCATCATTATCAATATATTTTTCTTTGTTTTCTTTATCTCTTAAAGATAATCTGTATTTAAAGCTAGATGCAGGGAAACCAAAATCTTTTTGATATACTTCTGTAATTAAATTCAAAATCTTACCAACTTCTTCTTTAATCTGGTCAGGTCTAACAAAAAGGTGTGCATCATTTTGGCACATTTCACGAACTCTTTCTAACCCACAAACACTTCCACTTGCTTCATATCTAAAATCGTGTGCAAGCTCACCAATTCTAATTGGTAAATCACGATAAGAACGCATTTTACTTTTATAAATTAACATATGATGAGGACAATTCATAGGTCTTAACACCATTTCCTCATTATCCATTTTCATAGCAGGAAACATATCATCTTTGTAATGATCCCAGTGTCCACTAACTTTATATAATTCAACATTTGCAAGACAAGGAGTATATACGTGTTCATAACCTAAAGCTATTTCTTTATCTTGAATATATCTTTCTAAAATCATTCTAATAGTTGCACCATTAGGTAAATACATTGGAAGACCTGCACCTACTAATTTGTGAGTCATAAAAATATCTAAATCTTTACCTATTTTCCTGTGGTCTCTTTGTTTAGCTTCTTCTAACAATTGTAAATATTCTTCAAGTTCAGAAGCTTTTGGGAAAGAAATTGCATAAATTCTTTGAAGCATTTTGTTTTTCTCATTACCTCTCCAATAAGCACCAGAAGAAGATAAAATTTTAACACATTTAATTTTTCCAGTACTTTCTAAATGAGGTCCTGCACATAAATCAACAAAATCACCTTGTTTGTAAAAACTAATCTCTTCTCCTTCTTCTAAATCATTTATTAATTCTTGTTTGTAAGGTTCATCTTTCATTAAATCTAATGCTTCATTTTTAGGTAAAGAAAATCTCTCAATTTGTAAATTTTCTTTAATAATTTTTTTCATTTCTTGTTCAATATTTGCTTTATCTTCATCAGTAAAAGGTTTTTCTACATCAAAATCATAATAAAAACCATTCTCAATTGCAGGTCCAATTGCAAGTTTACTATCAGGAAATAATCTTTTAACAGCTTGAGCCATAATATGAGAACTTGTATGCCAATATGCTTTTTTTCCTTCTAAATCATCTTCTCTAAAAGTATGAATTACTAAAGAACAATCTTTTTCTAATTCATATCTTAAATCTTTAACTTCTCCATCAACTTCCCCACAAGTTGCAACTCTTGCTAAACCTTCACTAATTTTTTTAGCAACATCTAAAACTGTACTTTTTTCCTCTACTTCTAAAATAGAGCCATCCTTTAAACTAACTTTAATCATATAAAAAACCTCCTTTGCCCATTGGGGACGTTTCCTTTGCACACATAAATGTCGCATTTGGGACAGACCTTTGCATCAAAAAACTCCCATGGACTTTTAATTCCATAGGAGTGCTTATTTTTAACACGGTTCCATCCTATTTTTAACTTAATTATAAAGATTATAACGTATCCTTAGACGTCTGGCTTATTCACCAGAAACTTTGAAGAGTTAGTTTTCAAATAGCTTTCCTTAAATTAGCTTTCAGCCTATGGCTAATTCTCTCTAAAAGTAATTTCTATTCTACTTTTCTCTTACTTGTTTTTATCTTATGTAAATAGTTTAATATCTTTTTTGTAAAAAGTCAATAGAATTTATTTACTTTTTTTATTTTTTATTATATAATTTTAAAGGTCTGTCCCAGATGAGACTAAAAGGTCTCAAAAGAAACGTTCCTATGCTTCCATAGCTCAGTTGGCAAGAGTGCTACCTTGGTAAGGTAGAGGTCACGGGTTCAATTCCCGTTGGAAGCCCCATAAAATAAAAGTTTTGCTTTACATTTACATAAATTTTAAATTAATCGAAAAGCCTCTAAAACTAGCTAAATAGCTATAATTTAGAGACTTTTTATTTTTTAACTTTTTCAATATTTTTCAAAGTATACTAGTTTTATGTGAGACAAAAATTCCCCGTCCCTAAATGTCTCATTTTTCTTCTATCCCTGTTGCTATTACTGTTACTTTTACTTCATCTTTTAAGTTTTCATCTATTACTGTTCCGAATATGATATTTGCATCATCATCTACTTTATCATTAATTACCTTTATTGCACTGTCTATTTCTGTTAAACTTAAATTTTCTCCTCCTGTTACATTAAATATTACACCTTTTGCTCCATCTATTGTATTTTCAGTTAATGGATTTGCTATTGCTTGTTCTACTGCTTCTTTTACTCTTAGTTCACCTTCTGCTTTTCCTATTCCCATATATGCTTTTCCTCTATAGCTAAATATTGTTTTTATATCTGCAAAATCAAGATTTATTTGACCAATTGTTGTTATTAAATCTGTTATGCTTTGAATTCCTTGTTTAACAACATCATTTGCTAAGAAAAATGCTTCTTTTAATGGTGTATTTTTATTTGCAACTTTTAATAAATTATCATTTAGTATTACAATTAGAGCATTTACATTTTCTTTTAATTTTTCAATTCCTGCTTCTGCTCTCATATCTCTTAATTTACCTTCAAACATAAAAGGCTTAGTAACAAATCCAACAGTTAAAATACCCATTTCTTTTGCAATTTCTGCAACTACTGGTGCTGCTCCTGTACCAGTTCCTCCTCCCATTCCTGCTGTTACAAATAACATATCTGTATTTTGAAGAATATTTTCAATTTCAGTTTTACTCTCTCTTGCTGCTCTTTCTCCTACAACTTCATTTGCTCCTGCTCCTAATCCTTTTGTTGTTTCTTTTCCTATTTGTAATACATTTCTATAATTTGTTTTCTTTAAAACTCCCATTTCTGTATTTATTAAATAGGCTTCTATATTTTTTACTCTTTCATTTATTATATGAAGGACAGCGTTATTGCCTCCTCCTCCCACTCCTATTACTTTTATTTTTACTCCATTATCTACGTTTTCGTTATTCCACACTTTTAATTCCTCCTATGTTTTATATTTAATATTTCCTTTTATCTAATTTTACTTTAAAAAGTATAACACTCTATTTATATTTTGTCTACGAAAATAGAAAAAAAGAAAATAAACCTTTAATTAGGCTGATTTTCTTTTTCACTTATATTTTTAATTGCTTTTTTTCTTATCCTTTGAATAGCATTATCAACTGATTTTACAGGAGAATCCAATTTTTCTGCAATTTTAACATAACTTTCTCCTTTTAAAAATCTATCTAATACTTGTTTTTCAAATTTACTTAAATTCTTATTTACCGCATCTTCAACCTCTTTATAGTATTCTTGTTTCATTATAGTGTCTAATGGATCTTCTATTGTTTTACTATTAAAAGTTTCAAGTAATTCTACACTTTCATCATCATTATTATCATATGCTGACATATTTAATGATAAATATGAATTAAGTGGCATATGTTTTTGTCTATTAGAACTTTTAATAGCAGTTATTAACTGTCTTTCTATACAAATATTTGCAAATGACTTAAAAGAGTTCTGTTTTGTTCCGTCAAAACTTTTTATGGCTTTAAATAATCCTATCATTCCTTCTTGAACTGTGTCTTCTTTTTCTGCTCCTATTATAAAATATTTACTTACCTTCATATTCACAAGTTCTTTATATTTATTTAGAATATAAGTTAAAGCCTCTTCATCTCCTTCATGTATTTTGTCTATTATTTGTTCATCTGTTAAATTATAATATCTATCTGTTGTAAAAAATACATCCTTTTTTTGCATGTGTCAATGTTACCTCCAAAGTGCTTTTTAATATTATATATATCTAAAATGCTATTGTCAAGTAAATTTGCTATATTTCACTAAATTTTCACAATTTTACTAATTTTCCATAAGTTCACTTTTGAACATATCCCAGACTTCATCTGTTTCCATATCTTTTTCCCAAGCCGCTACTCCTGCTAAGTTATTTTCTTTTATTAAAGATATTTTAGCTTTTAAAGAGTCTATATCTTCTATCCATATTTGTTTTTTATTATTTCCATCCATATATTCTACATAATTTTGTTTTAATTCATCATCCCAAGTTTTTTCTACTCCAGCTGGTATAGTACTTTCTATATCTTTCATAGCAACTGTACTTCTTCCTACTATTTCTCCTGAAGAATCAGTTGTCCATACCCTTGTATATAATGGTACTGCTAAAATTAGTTTTTCTTCTTCTATTTCTTCTGTTTGTAAAAATTTAACTAAATTTAAATTCACCCAATTATATCCTGCTGTTGTACCTGGTTTTGTACTAGATGTTCCATTTTGGTCATATGCCATAAATATAATATAATCTGCAACATCTCCTATTACATGCCTATCAAAACACATAGACCAAGTGTCTGCTCCATCTGGTGCTGTTACATCAACAGATAATACTTTTCCTTTTTCTTTTAATCTTGGAGTTAGTTCTATTATAAATCTTGAATACATATCTTTATCTTCTGCATACATATTTTCAAAATCTATATTTATACCGTCTAAATTATATTCCTCACATTTTTCTACAATATCTTCTATTAATTCTTTTCTATTTTCATAGCTATTCATTATATTAGATGTAACATCTAAGCTCTCTCTTGCTGCATATGCATTTGATACCATTGGCCATACTTTATAACCATTATTATGTGCCCAATCTATATAGTTCTCCCCATCTTGTCCTATATTTTCTTGTAAATCACCTTCTTCATCAATATAGAAAAATGCAGGTGATACAACATTTACTCCTTCAATTGTTGTTCCATGTCTATCTGGTGCTGTTACATATTCTGAATAATAATCCCATACAAGATTTACTTTTCCTTCTATTTGTTTTTCTTCTACTCTTTCTTCTCTTGCAACAACCTCATTTTCTAATATATTTGATTTTATTATACCAATTTTCCCATCGCTAGTTCTAATTCTTGCATAATTTCCATCAACAGAAATTACAATAACCGCTTCTCCTTTTTCTACTCTATCTACCGTCCTTGATATAAAATTACTAGAAGATTTTACAGCTGCACTTTTTGTAACATTTGCTCTTTTTTGTTCTCTATCTAAAGAATCCATAGTAATTACTTTAGTTTCTGATATATTTTGAATTTCTATATCATAAACATCAGCCATTTCAGATATTGGTAAATATATTTCTCCATTTTTTTCTTCTGCATGTGCTGATATTTCTTTATCAGCTCCATTAATATTTATCACATTTTCATCAAAGCCTATTTCTGCAATTTTATTTCCATATGTAGTTATTATTTTATTTGTTTCTTCTTCTAAATATAAATGTTTATCAAAAAAATTTGTTATATCTGCTTCTGATAAATATATAATATCATTTTCTATTAAAACATCATTTCTTAAATCAACTGTTACATTCCTATTGTTAATTACTAAATTTGTTGTTTCATTATTATCTAATATAATATAATTATTTAAAATCATAGCAACTACAAAAATAATAAATAATGCTATTATTGTAATTACTGTAATTTTTACAGCCTTTCTATTTCCTTTTGCTACCTCTTTTGCTCCCTTTGGTTCTTTTTCCATTACTCTTCTTCCTTTTCCCATTTGTATTTCTCCTTATAATATTTTTTACTTTCTTAATATAACATATCTATTATTTTATATAAATAGTTTTTAGAAAAAATTAATAATTATTTTTTAAAGTATTTAGAAAATCTTTTTGCTCTTTACTTAGTCTATATGATTCTCTTGCTTTTTGTATTGCTTTGTTATATGTAAAATCATCTAAGATAGCCTCTTTTTCTAAATATTTAATAGATCTATCATAATATTTAATTACACAAATTGATATTGCCCATGCTAATGCCATTTTCACATAATATTTGTCTGATTTTATATTATTAAAAATTTTAAAATCTTTTTCTAAATACTCTTCATCTATAAAATATCCAAGTATCATAACTATTGCAAATCTAAGCTCAAATTCTTTATCTGATTTTAAATATTCTTGTATAAATTTCCACATTTCTTTTTTATATTTTTTAGTTATCTTTAAACTTGTACAAAATGTATCACAAACAGCCCAGTTATCAATTTTAGGCACAAATTCTTTTACATATTTTAAAATAGTATTAATATCTTCTTTTGCTCCTCCTATTACCATTCCTTGGAGCATTAGTTCTTCATAATAATTATCATTTATATTTTCTAATAATTCTTTTGACGAATAGTTTTTTAATAATTCTTTAGCTAATTTTCTAAGTTCTGGTATCCTTACACCTATTATATTTACAACTCCTGGGCATAACCCTTTTTGGAATTCTTGATATTTTTTATCTTGAAGACTATATAAGCTCTTTTCTATATTCAATTAAAATTCCCCATTTCTATTTTATTCCTAGTTCTCTATTTAAGTTATATAAAAGTTTATCTAATTTATGGTTATAACGTGATATTTTCTTTAATATGCTTCTTTTATCTACCATATTTACTATATCTTCTCTAATTTCTTCTACACTTGTTATTTTATGTTCTAAATTAATTTCTTGATTATATAAGAATTTTTTTATTAAACTTTTTTTAGATTTATTTTCATATATATAATTTATTTCTTCATTTAATCTACTTGCTTCTTCCATTACTCTATCTGCATTATTATAAAAGTTATATCTATTACGATTTCTTGATAATTTATTAAAATTTCTTCTAAAAGTTGTAATTTTATATCTCATTTCTTCTAATTCTTTTTTATATTCCAAAAAATTTTTATTATCCTTTTCTTTTGCTCCATGAATTACTTCTATTACTACTCCTGTTGTACACGCTATTATAAAACTTAAAGATATATTTGTTACTATTTCTACATCTTTATAATATGCAACTATTGTAAGCACAACTAATAATAATATAATAAACATTATTACCATAACTGTTTTCTTATAATTTCCCATTTCAACATCCTTCTTTCTTATTTTTTGTTTATAATACCATATGTTTATTAAATTTTCAAGGAAAAAATTTTTAAACATCCACGCAATTATATATATAACTACATAAGCTGCTCCTATCTTTTTACATTTTTTAATAGAACTTAATATACAATTAGAACTTTTATTTTTATTGATTTATATTATCTACAAATTCTTTTATATCTGCATCTGATGGATTTTCTCTAAATCTTTGTCCTTCCTTCCACTCTCCACCATTTGCTTCTTCGGCAAGTAAATCTCCGCTTCTTCCTAAACCTGATGATGAAGAAGTACAAAATGGAATTACAGTTTTTCCATTAAAATCATTTGATTTTACAAATGTATCAACTGGCCAAGCAGCAACACCCCACCATATTGGGTATCCTATTAATACTGTATCATAATCATTCCAATTATCTACTGTTGTAGATTTTAGGCTAACATTTTGTAAAGACTCATCTTCGTGTTCTATTGATACTCTTGAATTATCATCTGTCCAGTCTAAGTCTTCAGATGTGTATTCATCTTCTGGCTCAATTTCAAATATATCTGCTCCTAAATCTTGAGCCAATTTATTTGCAACATTTTCCGTATTACCTGATGTTGAAAAATTGAAAATGATTTATCTAACTTAAAAGAAAAAGAGTTAAACAGTAAATTTATAAAAAAACAAAAAGAAAAAACAATTAATCACTTTAGAGATTTAAAAGAACTTAATTATATATTATAAATAGTTTCATAGATTATATCGAAATTGAAAAAAAAGACAAGCCAAAAAATATTCAAGATGTTGTAATTCATTGGAATTTTTGATGTCATTATGGTATTTTAAGAAAATATATGGTATAATATCTTTGGTTTATTTTAAGAAGATTAAGGAGGAACTCGATATGAAAGATAAATACAATTTAACTTTGGAACAAAATATATTTTTAGCAAAAAGAAACTTGGTAGATAATATATATGCGAATGCAAGAATGGAAGGATTAAATATAACTTTTCCAGAAACTAAAACTATATTAGAAGGTGTTAATGTTCCTAATTTAAAAATAGATGAAATTCAGTGTATATTAAATTTAAGAGATGCTTGGAAATATCTTATTAATAATATACATGCAGATTTTAACCTTGATTTTATTTGTAAAATAAATGAACTTGTAGCAAGAAATGAAAGTATTGCTTGGGGAATATTAAGACAAGGTGGAGTACAAATAACTGGAACAGATTATATCCCTGAAATACCAGATGAAGAAGATGTAAAAAAACAGATAAATAATATATTACAAATAGAAAATGCTACAGAAAGAGCCATAGATTATATGCTATACGGTATGAGAAGTCAACTATTTTGGGATGGGAACAAAAGAACAAGTACAATTTGTGCAAATAAAATAATGATTGAAAATGGATGTGGAATTATAAAAGTTCCAGATAATAAATTAAAAGATTTTACAATTTTGTTATCTGAATTTTATAGTACAAATAATAAAGAAAAAATTAAACAGTTTATTTTTGATAATTGTATTGATGGAATAGTTTTTAAAAACATCTAACTTGACAGGAAGTTATACATGTCTAATAAAGAAAATTATATAAAAGTTGATAAAACATATTATATTTTAGAAATGCTTTATTAGGAGATATTGAAAATCCACACCATAGTCCGTATAATATTCATCAAGTCCCGCTTCTTGTATTTGTTCTATAGTAGCATTTTTTGTCAAGATGTTGTCAATTAAAAAGTTTATAGCTATTGGCTACGAAATAGTATATAAAAAGTTCACTAAGTAAATTAAAGTATACTTCGTGAACTTTTATACTTATTTACTATTATTTTCTTTTAAATATCTTTGATACATTTCATCCATACTAGAAATATACTCTCTATCTTGTTTTACTCTAAATTTTTCATATTCTTTTTCAGCTTTTTCAACAGCTTGCTTATGTGAAATTTTTCCTAAATCTTGTAATATTTCTTTTTTTCTAAATTTTAAAAGATTGTCTGTTTCATTTATCCAGTCTTTCATTGTCATAACTTGATTTTCTTCTGCCATTTCTTCTGCATAATCTAAAAATAAATTTGTTAAATTATTTAGCTTTTTTAATTCGTCTTCATTTAAATAATTTTTTGCTATACTAACATCATATTTATATATCATTCCATCTGGAGCTTCTTTCCAAGTGGTTAGTCCCATATTTTCTTTTTCTGCATTTACTCTATTATAAATTAATTCTGCTGCGGTATAACCTGTTATTGCATAATGTAATTTATTTTGAACTATTTTGAAAAATGTATATGCTTCTTCTGATTTTTGTCATAATCAATAGATGTTGCTATAAATAAATCTGTTATCTTTTGATAAGCTATTCTTTCACTTGTACGAATTACTTTAATTCTTTCTAATAACTCATCAAAATATTGCCTATTTACTTTGCCACCTTTTAAAAATCTATCATCATCTAAAGCAAAACCTTTTACCATATATTCTTTTATTATTTTATTTGCCCATTTTCTAAATTTCACTGCTTTTTTTGAGTTTACTCTATATCCAATTGATATAATCATATCTAAGTTGTAGTATTTTGTTTTATATTTATGTCCATTTTTTCCAATAGTCTCCAAAATGGAGAATGTTGAACCTTCTTCTAATTCCTCTTGTTCATAAATATTTGCTATATGCTTATAAATTGCTTTATCATTAACATCAAATAATTCTGCAATGGCTTGTGCATTTAGCCATACAATTTATAAAAATTTTAAATTAAAAAATTAAAGCTCCTACAAAAATAGGAACTTTTTTATTAATCACATTTATTATTCATATAAAATTTTTTCATAGCAAGTTTATCTTGAACTCCACGAAGAGCTTCTCCGAATCTTTGGAAGTGTACTACTTCTCTTTCTCTTAAATATCTTAGTGGATCTAATACATCTGGATTATCTCTACATAAATCTATTAATTTTTCATAAGTTGCACGTGCTTTTTGTTCTGCTGCACCTTTGAAAGTACAACAATTAAATTTTCCAATGTATTTCAATAGGTTTCTTCTTTGTTTCTGGGTCTTTTGCTCCTACTTCTATGTAATCAATTAAGTTTTCAACCATCTCTCTTGTTAATTCTGTTACATTAGTATACTTTTCTAATATATATTTTTTATTATTTAAAGCATCTTGCTCATTATCAATCTTCTGTAATTTTTGTTTTCTTTCATTCAATATTTTTTCAAGGTTTTCTTTTTCTTTATTAAAATTTTTGTTAAATTCTAAAAATTGTTCTTGCGTTATTATTTCATTAACTTTATCCAAATATAAATTTTGTATAATTTTTGTTTTTTTATCTATAGTCATTTGATATTGAGAAATTTCTTTTCGCAATTCTTCCTTTTCATTTTTAAATTGTTTTAAAATAATACTTTCTTTTAATTCATCAACATTTAAATATTGTTCTATTAATGAATTCAGTTCCTTTAATACTGTCCTTTTAAGTACATTTTCTGATATGAAACTACCCTTGCAAGATGATTTATCGATTTGTCTTGTTGGACATCTTAAATATCTATCTTCACGAGTTTTACTACTTTTTAGAATATAGCCACAATATTTACATTTGCACTTTTTAGCAAATACTCCTATTTTTCCACCTTCAAATGGTTTAAAATTATTATTTACTTTTTTTTGTACCCTATTCCATAATTCTATATCAATTATTGGTTCATGTGTATTTTTTACTATAACCCATTGATCTTTTGGTTTTGGTTTATTCTTTTTACTTTTATATGAAATACTACCATATCTACCTTGTACCATATTTCCTATATACATCTCATTTGTTAACATACTTGAAATTGAAGAATACTTCCATAATGTTCCTGTTTTTCCTTTAGGTTTTTTATATGCAATTCTTTGTTCTAATTTATATTGTGTAGGGTTTGGTATTCCTCTATTATTCAATATTCTAGCTATTGCTGTTTTCCCATAACCTTGATCATATAACTTAAATACTTCTCTTACAGTTTGTGCAGCCTCTTCATCTATAATTAAATGCCCTTTTTTATCTGGATCTTTTTTATATCCATATAATGCTATTCCTCCAGTAAATAAACCATTTTTTCTTTTATTTTCTAAAACAGTTTTTATATTGTCTGATAAATCTTCTAAAAACCATTCATTTACCAGTCCATTAATTTGCCTTGACTTTTTATTTCCTTTTATATTAGTATCAGCATTATCAACCAAACCAACAAATCTTATTCCCCATTCAAGGAATAAACCATTTATGTATTTTTCTACTAATTCCAATTCTCTTGTAAACCTGCTTTGACTTTTACATAAAATAATATCGATTTTTCTTTCTTCAGCTAACTTTAATACTTTATTAAAATCAGGTCTATTTCTATCTGCACCAGTATAATCATCATCACTATAAATACCTTCTATATCCCAACCTTGTTTTATCGCATACTCGGCTAGCATAAGTTTTTGGTTTTTTATACTTGTACTATCATCCTCCTCATTTTCTTTATTTCTATCTTCCTCTGATAATCTGCAATATATTGCTACTTTTAATTTTTCGTTCATTTTATCAATTTCCTCCTAAATTAAAATTCAATAAAATGAACCAACACTATAATATATTTTATAATATAATGTTGGTTTCGTAAATTGTATGTTGGATTATTTATTGATACTTAAATTAACTATTTTTTGCCAGACTTCATTAAATTTTTTTCTTCTTTCCTCATCATTAGTTGAAATAAATACATTTATTATATCCATGATAGCCACCTCATTTAATGATATTCAAATTTTTCATTTTTATAAACAGATTTTAATATTTGTATTATTATTATTTACATTTCATTATTTATTATTTCATCTGCTAACTTTTCTATTTCAACTGGTGAATGTAGTTCAATAAGTGTCAAAATATAGTTTCCGAATAATTTGCTTGTTATTTTTAAATTTCCAGAACTTTTTAAATTTTCTCTTGCAACTATTCCATAAGACGCTACTTGTTTTCTTGTAATAAATTCTGTTTTTTCTTCTTTTTCTAAAGCTATCATTAGTAAAAGAATAATTGAATTATGCAATAAATATAACTATTCACCTAATAAATTAGCTGAAATGTCTTATATTCCACCTTCTACTTTAAGAAGTTTAATAAATAATCAAGTAGATAATCCTAGTTCATTAATAATTTATAGAATATGTAAAACTTTAAAAATTCCCTTAAAAGAATTTTTCAATTCTAATTTATTTGATTTTAAAGATATAGATAATTAAATGCTTTTAAAAATAAATAAAAAAAGTAGCAGACTATGAATTATATATACATCATAGTCTGCTTTTTTATAACTTTCAATATCTATAATCTTAATAATATCAGGTATATTATAATTGATATTATTATAATTATTATTATGATGAGCATTATTTGTAATTCATATTTATAAAAAAAATCTATTATTTTATATTTTAATTTTTTTACAAATAGAATTACATTAGAATTTTTTATTTTTGAAAAATGTTTTGTTTTTCTTTTTGGGACATTTAATTTAATTCTATTTAAAGAATTCTTACATTTTTCCTTTACATTAGAAAAGGAAAGTTGAACTTCTTGCCATTTTTCGTCAATTTGGTATTTATATTTAGTATTATAATTATTTTGGAACTCTGCAAATTTTTCTTTCAATATTGGTGAAATTTTAGCTATACCTATCCCTATAAAATATATCAATTGTTGTATTGCTATTATAAAAATTTTAAATAAAAATACAATTCCTTTACCTATTAAAATAATAATATTCCAAATAAAAAACCATTTTATAAACTCATCAAAAAAATTCCGTTCATTATTTTCACTCATTTTTCTTCCTCCACATATAGATAGTTTTGAAAGTTAAAGTTAGGGGTACTACAAATTAGTAATACCCCTAACTCATCATGCTATTTCTCCTTAACTCAACCTCATTCTATAAACCTGTGTACTATTTTGTATGAACAAATATGTACAAGCATTTTTCATATCCTCTCTGATAAAAATTTTGGAATCTTTATTTACGACTCCAATATTTATCTGACTGACTGTTGACTCTTCAACCGTTTTACCTGATTTCAAGAACAGAACTCTTTTATCAGCTGGAATCACAAGCATCCAGTTGAAATAGATACTATTCTTAAGATTGAGTCCTCCGAATGAAAACGCTCGGAATTGTTTGAGAACTCTTCCTTTACGTCTGACTATATAACAGTCATATCCATTCGAATTTCTCCTTTTGTTGATTACACACCAATTTTTACTTATGCTATCATACTTGATAGCTCTTGGGAACTGTTCCATCAGCTGTTTTTTCTGCTGACCGTTAACCTTGATATCCAAATGCCCAGCTCCATTTATTGCACATATACAGTAATCTCCATCTCTATTAATCTCATAGATAAATGGATTATCCTCTGCATTTGCAACTGTTACTGCGCAATTATCAACAGTCATATAGACTTTAATCAGCTCGTTTTTACCATTCACATAGAATAAATAATCTCCACTGATTTTTAGTCTTGAACTCTGCTTTAAAATAATAGCTGAATACAATTTCTTTCCAGCTTTATTGCAGATTTCCAGATTACAGGCAGGATTATTAGAATCTCTACACTTCTTTAATTTCTCTCCAAATGAACAATTCCCATAAAGAGAATTAAATTTTCCAAAGAGAGTATAAAAGAACTGCTTTATTCTACTTATTGCCCTAACGCTAATGGTAATCCCATTTCCCAAAAAATACATTTCCTTTACACGAGAATCAACCTCTTTTTCTATTGTACTTCCATCTGAATTAATGTGAATAGCCTTTTCATTAAAGTCAAAATAGGTTGAATCGTCTATAACCTTTCTGACTTCATTATCTGGAAATATTGCATATCTTCCATACGAAATCGAAGTTACGCTATAAGTTCTAAATGTTTCTAAGGCATTTTCACTAGAAGACTTACAGACTGGACATTTTGAATATCTTGAAGAATTGTAATAATGACCTTTTTTACACTTTTTCAGGCTTTTCCTCGTTAATTCGAGTGAATCCAAGATATTAAATCTTTTTCCACCTTCAAAGATTTTTAGGAAGTCATTTTGCAATCCCTCAGACATCCATGCTACATGTTCAATCTTAAAGCTGTCAAGTTTTTTCAGATTATGATTACCAATAATTGAAATACGATTCAATGCTTTTAAAGGTTGATCATAATCACGTGCAAGTGGATATACACCATCAAATGGATTAAATCCAACAAGCATTTCAAAAACAACAACAGCTAATGAGAAACAATCGGACTGTTGTGTGTATTGGTCAATAACAACGCCATTTGCACTAAAGTCCCTTACTTGAGGGTCAATGTACTCAACTCTTCCTGTTTTATCGGCTTCATATCGTCCTTCAATTCCCCATGTATCAGTATCACATACAAAAACATCTCCATCTCTTGTCATGAACTGATCGGCATGGAAATCACCGATAATAATTCCTTCTGAGCGTAAATCTTTTACAAGTTCTGCTAATTTACACGCTATGTTAAGAATTTTTCTCTCATCCATTGCGTGTTTTCTAGCCTTAATTTGAAAATCTTTAAGACTTACACAATTTTTAAGCATAGGCATTGTGTATCCACAGCATCTTCCATTGCATCTAATGATTTCTTCTGGCAAAGCAGCATTTGGGAAACGACTCTTATATTTTATCAGCTCCCTAAGTTTTGCTTCCTTTTCCCGAATATTAGAATAATCAGTAAGTGCAAATATCTTAATTACCTTTTCGTTCTTGTTATCATAGTAAATAATTGATTGATCTCCAACTGGTCCTTCGGTAAGTTTACTAAGAAAATTAAGATAAGACTTTTTGCTTGCAAAATCGTAACGCATAATTTCCTCCTATCATAGAGTTTCCTTTTTGTGGGATATAGCATATGATTGGTAGATTTTACTACCATTGTCAAAGTTCTTAGTTAAGAATTTTGAAAAAAACTCTTTAACTGCAAATATTTTATCATTTTTTATCATTTTTGTCAATATTATGTAAATATAAGCTGCTATTAGCAATACTGTTAATTAATAATTTATTATAATTATAGAAAAGAAGCCCAAATATGGACTTCTTTTCTATAGCTCATTTCAAGACCACTTTTTAATAATCCTTCTTATAAATTGTGTACTTTCAGGAACATATGCGTTGAGATTATCAGCATTTATTATATAAAAAGCAAATATCTCAGCAAAATATTCTTCTTTAGAAGAAATAGCATAGTAAAACTCTTTTTCAAGTTTATAAAAGTTTACTAGCCTCATTTTTTCTGAAAAGCACACTTTTTCAAAGTAATTTTTATTACTAGCAAAATTTTCTTTGTAGTCTAAATAGTGTCCGAATTCATGCAATGTGGTCTTTTTGATATCTGGTGCTGAGCTTCTTATAATTATCTTCTTATTGAAACTCGAACACAATCCATAAATAGAATTTCCCTCAATTTCTTCATGAGAAATCCTTATTTTCCACCTATCATTTATAAATCTTCGTTGCAGTTTAATAGGTAGCATCAAAAAAGCATCTTTTACACTCTCTACTTGGTCATTAATTACATCCCGACCTATTTCAATATAATTAGGTAATTGAAAAATATTTTCATTAAAAATTTCACCAGTTACCCATTTCTTTAAATAAAGATATAGTGATGATAGCTTTTTGCTTGTATAATTTCCTTCTGTTTCTATAACAAACGAAAACATTTCAGAAAATATTTGTATTTCGTCATAATGGAAAACTCCTCTAAAGGTCATAAATAGTCTAATTTCATTTTCTTTATCTTTTATAATTCGATTAAATGTTTTTGAGTTTTGAAGATTTGCATACTCTATATAGACATAACAAGCTATAGCTTTCCAAATAATATTGTCCAATACAGTAGGAATAGATATGTTAATCCATATCTTTTTATCATTTCCATTAGCCAAATACTGTACAAATGCACCACCACATTCTTCAGGCATATTGTCAGTTATAATCAATTGCCACATATCCTCCATGAAGCGTTTTTTCCAAAATACAGGCACTTTTCCTAATTGTTTGTTTAAAGATTCAATTCTCCTTTTATTTATAGTTTTGGAATGAAGTATTGGAGCTCTTTTTGAACTATTAAACATAACAACTCCTCCTTATGGTCGAAACAAGCTATTTATTAAGTTATACACCATATATATTATCATTTTTAAAATATTATGTCAAGTTTCTTTTTCTACCTAGTTTCTTCTTTTTCGTTCTCCATTTGTTGCTCGCATCTTTCAAAATTATCAAAATATACTATTTTGCCATCATTAATTCTTAATAAGCATTCATTTCCAAAATAAGACGCTCCACAGTCTATGTTAACATATCCTTTTGAAATTTCTATCATTCCATTTGTTGGAGTATGACCTATAATCGAATACACATCACTTTTACCTATTTCTTCATCTTTCCAAACTTCACCACTTTGATCTGTTTTTTGATCTCCTTTTCTTGTCCAAACTGCCATTTCTAATTCTTTTTGCCTTCCTGTTTCAAGAAAATCTTTAACGCTTTCTTTTTCCTTGTTTGCATTTTGTATTGCCTTTGCATGTACTAAATAAAGTTTTTCATGGTCTACATCAATTTCTTTATATACTAAAGAGTTTAACAATAAATTTCTTATTTTGTTCTTTTCCTGATCTGGTAATTTTTCAAATTCTTCTTTTGTTTTTTTGCCTCCATTACTCTCAGAAGTCCATATTTTTTCAACTTCACTATTTCCTAAAAACAAAGCTTGTATCATCATATATTCATGATTTCCAACAAAAAATTCAACTTGACCATTTTCTTGTCGTTTTGCTATATCTTGTAAAATTTTCATTCCATCTGGTCCTCTATCTATAACATCTCCTAATATGTATAACTTATCATTTTCTCCAATTTTATCTATTATATCTTTATAGACTTCATATTGCCCATGTAAATCACTACAAACATATTCTTTTTGGTTTGTTACATCTTTATTATTATTTTCAATTTTTATTCCATTTTGCTTCATTATTATATTTATTTGTTTTATTTTTCTTTTATCTTTTATAGGATCTAACTCTGATTTATATATATTCAATAATCTACTATAAGCATTTTTATTATTGAGTATTTTAGAATATAATTTTTTAGCTAAATTTATTTTAGGCTCAATAATTATATTCCCAAAATCATCTTTTATCCCTTCAAAGCAAATATCTCCTAAATCTTTTAATGCCTCTTGACTAAATTGTTCCCCTTTATTAAATCTATCCATCATATCATTAAATATAATATCAAATTCTTTTTTATTTGTATAACTCCCTATTGTACGTCTGTAAACACCATTTTTCATATCTTCTTTAAGTGTTAATAATTTAATATCATTATTTCTTGTACTTAAACCTAAATCTTGAATAGCTTTTGAATATTCTTCGGATGCTTTTAATTTCTTATATAAAGATGTTTCCTTTTTCAAATTTTGTTCTTTTAATTTTTCAAAATATCCTCTTTCTATTTTTTTACTATTTTCATTATAATATTTTTTTATTTTATCTAATCTTCGTTGATTTATGTGAATGTTTCCATTTTTATTTTCATCTATTTTTCTATTTAAAATATATGTATAATAACAATATCTATTATTATCTTTTGATATTATTTCTCTATCTTTCCCTAATACTCCATCTTTATATAATCCACTAATATAATCAAAAATCAAAACATTATACTTTGCTTTTCTACCTATATTTTCACTTAGTAAATTTATTGCTGGAATATTATCAAATTCATTTAATATATCATATAAAAATTTTTTTACATTACTATCGTCATTTTCTTTTAAATAATTAATTAGATTATCTATTATAGGAATAATAGCTCCTTTTTGATATTTCGTAATATTATCCATTTTATTACTTTTATTAATTATATTATTTATTTCATCCTTTGATAATTTTTTAAATAATACTTCTTTTTTTGAAAGATCATTTATATTTATTTCTTTTGCTTTTTCTATTATTTCTTTTAATTTTTCATCTCCTATTATATTTATTTTTTCAAAATTACCTGCTAAAATATTTTCTTTAAAATAAACTCCGTCAATAATACCTTTAGAAAGACTTTTTCTTAATTCTCGTTTATTTAATTTAATTTCTAATCTTTTTAAAAGATTTTTGTATAACTCTTTTGCATATTTTTTGTTTCCATTCATGTATTCATTTCTAATTGACAATTGTTCCAAGTTGTATTTTTTTAAAAGATATTTTTTCGTAATTTCTTTAAAATCTTTAATATTTCCCTTTTCTAATTCTCTTTTAGCTATTAATTTATAATATCTTTCATTTCCATCATTTAACAAAAATTTCAACTTATTAATACATGATTTTGCTTCCTCATATTTTCTTTTATTCATATACCATATTGCACATTCTCTAATATCTTTTTCTATATCTGCTAATTCTTTACTACCATAATAAATTTTATTTTCCTTAGCATTATTCAATAAGAATATTGCATTATTATATTTTTTGTCTATTTCTAATTTAAAATCTTTTTTTATTTCTTTTTCCTTTATTATTTTTTCAAAAAAACTTTTATCTTCTTTTATGATTGCTCCTAATCTTCTTTCTGATTTTAGCACTCTTTTCATTACTCTTCTTTTAAAAAATCCTAATGAAGATTCTCTTCTATCATGTTCTAATAAAAATGGTAACCTTTTATTTTCTTTTATACAATTAATATATTTATAAATTTCATTATTATCATTCAGTGCATATATAATTATTGGATTTAATTTTCTTTCTAATATTTTTAACTGAAAAATATTAGAAGTTAATTCTTTACATTTTTGTCTTATTTTTAAATTATTATATATTTTTGATTTATCTCGCAATATTTTTACTAGACTTTCTTCATATTTTTCTCCATTATTAGTAGAAAAAAATACTTTATCTATTTTTTCTATTATTTGAATCTTTATTATATTATTATTTATATTAAATTTTCTCCTATTCATATATGTTTATACTCCTTTTTCTTAAAAAAGGGGGGAAAATAACTTTCCCCCCTCCCCTTTATCAAGTAGACAGCCTGAATTGAAATAACTTTCGTTATTTCATTGCTCTTTCAGATACAAACCTCATGAGTCGCCTCAGTTTGTGATCGTCATCAATGGCGATCGGTTCGGTCATAAAATCGCTACCAAGCTGTTCCATGTCTACTCCCTTAAATGAAGCAACGAGATAAGGAATATCACGCTTCTTCAATTCATTCAAGTAGTTCTGAACAACTTTTACATCACGATACTGTTCCGAACCATTTTCACCACCATCAGTGAAAATCAACATAACACCCTTGACCTTTGTAGTAGGCTTCAAAGTGTCATACTGGCTGATCATGTTCTTGCAGCTTTCTACAACAGCATCATACAACCGAGTTGCAGTTTCATCTGCATCGTATGAAGTGTCAATACACTCTCCATACTTAAACGGTCGCATGTCCAAGCTGGAACCAAAGAATGTCATTGCAGTTTGGATGCATTTTACTTCTTTAGAGCCATTTACGACTCTCTTTACATCACCAAGTCCCTGCCTGACGGCATCTTCGAGTCCATTAAAGTACATGGAAGTTGATTTGTCGATTAGCAGATAAAGAAGTGCCTGTTCGGCATCTCTAACTTCATCGACAGAAACATTGCCCTTGATGCCTTGCTGAACTTTAACCTCCTCTTCAGGTTCGGAATCTTCCTCAGCATTAAGGTACATATCCAAGTCCTTAATGTAGTCCTGATCGATGCTTGCCATAATTAGCCATTCCCTTCTTTAGTAGAAATTTATTACTGTCTGCTTGATTTAGGTTTAAGCAAATATTCAATTGTGAGCATATTATATCACTTATGTAAACTATTGTCAACAGTTTTCTGCTATTTTTTTGCCATTTCCGTTACTGTTCAGACTTAAATAATAAAAAATATCCTAATTAGCTATATGCTAACTGGGATATTTTTGTATATGTTATTTATTGCTTCATAGAAATTTTTTCCTTGTTTCTTAAATGTTACTATTATACTTCTTATATTCGAATATACTTTCATTCCTTCCATACTATTAAATCGTCCTGATACTTTTAATTTTATTTTAAAATTTCTTAAATCTCTTTCTGCTAAGTTATTATCAAATGGCACATTAAAATCATAAAGAAACTTTAAATGATTTTCTTTATATTTCTTTAATCTATTTAGTAACTTTTGCTCATCTTGCCTTATATATTTTGATTTTATTTTTTTGTTCTCTTTATATCCTTCTTCTATTATCTCATCATATCTTTTTGAATATCTTTCTATCTTTTCTTTATCTATTTTTTCTATTTCTTTTCCTTTTAACCTCTTTCTATATTCATTTAGCTCACTTAATAATGAACGCATTTTTGTTGCCCATTTATTTCCTGTATTTTCATTGCATCCTTTTAAATATCTTAATATATGTACATTGCACTCTGCATGTTCTGTTCCATAATTGTACATTACTGTTTCATGGTCATGTATTAATAATCCCATAAACTTATTTAATATTCCTGTTTCTTCTATGTATTTTTTTCCTTTACCATATGTTGGTACAAATAATGTTAAATCATCTGTCGAATGTGTTCTTATACATACATTTTTGTTTTCACATCTTCCACTTGTCCCATCTGTATGCATCTTTTCTTTATTTAATAATTTCTCTTTTATTTTTTCTATTATATATTGTCCCTTTCTATTTAGCTCATTCATAAAATTTACTATACTTCCTTTTGATAGTTCTATTCCTCCATGACTAATACAACTAACAAAATTTGTTAGTCTATCTAATGCTACTATTCCTTCTGTATTTAACACTGTACACATTGTTTTTAATTCTTCTCCATATTGTACATCTGTTTGAAATTCTTTGGGTATATTATATTTTCCATTTTCATCTTTATAAAATCTATATTCTTTTGCTATTACTTTTACTCTTAAATCTAATATATATTTTGATTTATACTCTTCTGTTACTTTTCCTACATTTATTATTTTTCTTTCGAATTCTCCTTTTTCTATTTTTTCTTCTACCATTTTTTTGCTTAAATGATAACCTTTATGTCCTTTTTGTCCTCCAGCCTTTTTACTTGTTTTTTCTCTGTTGTTAGGAATATTTTTCTTTATATCACTTGATGGTGGTTTTGATGAATTATCGCTATTATTATTTAATTGTTTCTTTAATCTATCATTTTCATCTTTTAATTTTTGATTTTCTTTTTCTAAATGTTCTACTTTATCTTCTAAAACTTCTATTCTTTGTTCATATCCTTTTTTTGACTCTTTCATTTCATGTGATAAATTATCACACTTTAACATTAATTCTTGAACTTGTTTAAATAAATCTCTTCCATAATCTGCTTTAGGCATAATAATTTATCACCTCTCTTTCTTTAATGGTATTATATACCATTAAAGAAAAAAAGTCTGTAACACTAATATTTCATTAGTATTACAAACCTTGTAATATTCTGTGGATAACTATTTTTATTTTTCATCTAGTCTGAACAGTAACCCATTTCCTTATTATTCTCTGATATTATGTAAGAAAGAGGGCTCTATTTAAGAACCCTCCTCTTCCCTATATCAAATAGATAACATTGTTGAAAAAATCTTATTATTGCACTGCTTTTGGGGACACAAATCTCATAAGTGTACGTAATTTACTAACATCATCAATACTTCTGGGTTCAGTATTGAAATCTCTACCAATATGATTTAAATCTGCCACACCAAATGCAGTAACAATATATGGAATATCGCGTTCTGTTAATTCATTCAAATATGTTTGAACATCTTTAGCTTTGCGATATTGCTCAGAACCGTTATCTTCTCCATCTGTAAAAATCAACATAACGCCACTTACCTTTATAATAGGTTTCAAAGAATCATATTGACTAATCATATTCTTGCAGCTTTCTACTACAGCATCATATAACCTAGTTGCTGAGCCATCTACTTCGCACGAAGTGTCAATATTCTCTACATACTGAAATGGGTGCATATCTAAATTAGAACCAAAAAATGTAATGGCAATTTGGATATGCTTTTCTTCATAAGAGCCATTTATAACTTGTTTAATATTTTCAAGACCTTGCCTAACCTTTTCTTCGAGATCACCATACATTGAGTATGACTTATCAATTACTAAGTAGAGAAGTATTTGCATAGCATCTCTAACCTCATTAAAGGCTATATTCCCCTTGATTCCTTGTTGAATTTCAACAACCTTTTCATCTTCAGAATTGTCTTCAGCATTAAGATACATATTAAACTTATTAATGTAATCCTGATCAATGCTTGTCATAATCAGCTCATCCTTTCATTTTGCTTACTGTTTCACTATCTACTTGATTAGGGATAAACAATATTTAATTGTAATTATATTATACTACTTATGTAAAATTTTTTCAATGTCTTTTGCAATTTAATCTTTTTTACATTTCATTTAGATTCTAGTATATTTTCTAATATCAAAAAAGAATACTAAAAATAGATTTATAGTATTCTTCTCAAACCTAATAATCTGATTAATTTTCAAACTTTTTAAGTATACATATTTATTACTGTAATATTTGTATAATTTTTAATAACAGATGTCAAAATTTATTTTATCTAATTTCTTCATGTTCATCTTTCATTTGCTGTTTGCAACCTTCAAAATTATCAACATACATTACTTTACCATCATTTATTCTCAACAAACACTCATTTCCAAAATATGATGATCCACAATCTATATTTACATATCCTTTAGCTAAATCAATTGTTCCACTTGTTGGTGTGTGCCCTATAATTGTAAATTCATTGTCTTTACCTATTTCTTCATCTTTCCACACTTCATCATTTTCACTAGATTTCTTATCACCTTTTCTTGTCCAAACTGCTGTTTCTAAATCTTCTTGTCTTTCTGTATTAAGAAGATCTTTAACTCTTTCTTCTTTTTTGTTTGAATCTTGTATAGCTTTCGCATGTACAAGATGAATCTTTTCATCACCTGTATTGACTTCTTTATATACTAAAGCATTTAATAATAAATCTTTTATTTTTCCTTTTTCTTCTACTGATAATTTGTCAAAATCTTCTTTTGTTTTTTTACCTTCATTGCTATCAGAAGTCCATACCTTTTCAACTTGTTTATTTCCTAAAAATAATGATTGTAACATCATGTATTCATGATTTCCCATGAAAAATTCAACTTGACCTTTTTCCTGTCGTCTTGCTATATCCTGTAAAATTTTTATTCCATCTGGGCCTCTGTCTATTGCATCTCCTAAAATATATAATTTATCATTTTTTCCAATACTGTTTACTATTTTCTCATAAATTTCATATTGTCCATGTAAATCACTACAAACATATTGATTTATAGTTGCTTTATCCCTAATAACAATTTCGCTATCTCTTCTGAGCCCTTTTTCTTTTATTATTTTATCTATCTGCCTTATTTTTTTCTTGTCTGCTATAGGATTTAATTCTAGTTTTCTTATGTTTAATAGTCTACCGTAAACTTTTTTATTTTCTTCAATATTGGTTATTTTAGAATATAGTCTTTTTGCTAAATCTATTTTTGGCTCAATAACTCTATTTTCAAAATTATCACTAATCCCTTCATAACAAATATCTCCTAAATCTTCTAATGCCTTTTTGCTAAATTGTTCTCCATTATTAAAACGTTTTATTATTGTATCAAACAAGCGTTCATACTCCATTTTATTTGTAAAACTTCCTATAGTATGTCTATATACACCATTTTTCAAATCTTCCTTAATTGTTAGTAATCTAATATAATCATTTTCTGTGCTTAAATTTAAATCTTGAATAGCTTTTGAATATTCCTTAGATGATTTTAATTTTTCATATAAAGATGCTTTCTTTTTTAAATTTTGTTTTCTCAATATTTCCAAATATCCTCTTTCTATTTTTTCACTATTTTCATCATAATATTCTTTTATTTTTTCTAATCTTTGTTGGTTAAGTTGGATATTTTCACTTATATTTTCTCCTATTTTTCTATTTAAAATATATGTATAGTAATATTTTTTATTATCATCTTTAGGAATTATCTCTCTTCCTTCAGTAGATATACCATCTTTATATAAACTACTAATATAATCAAATATTAATACATTATATTTTTGGTTTAACAAATTTATTGCTGGAATATTCTCAATTTGTTTTAATGTTTTATCTAAAAATTTTTGGACATTTTCATCATCATTTTCTTTTAAATAATTAACCGTGTGGTTTATAATAGGAATAATTGCACCTTTTTGATATTTTATAATATCACTCATTCTAAGACTTTTGTTAATTACATCTTTTATTTCATCTCTCGATACTTGTTTACTAGGTTCAGTTTTCTCTTTTTGATTATTTTCTTTATTGATATTTTTATCATTCTCTTTTTCAATAACTGATTGTCTTAATTGTCTTCTAGAATCATTTGCTTTTGTCCTTATTTTTTTAGCAGATCCTATTAAATCTGTTAACTTCTTCTTACCTTTTGACTTAAGTATTCCTAGTGTTGCACCAATTGCTAACTTTCCTATTTTAGGACTTCTTATTTTTCTTTCCTGTCTTTTTCCTAACAAATTATTTTGATGTTTTGTTCCATAGTTTACTGGTGGATTTATTAATGGTTTTTGTTGCTTCTCTTCTTTTAACTCTATTGTTTCTAATTCTGAATCTAAACCATTGGACTTTTCATTTGGTTGTTTAATTTTAAAACTTTCATATAATCTTGATAATATTCTTTCATTTACCGTATTAGGATACTTCTTTTCTATTTTTGCTATCCTTTGTTTTAAACTATTATTCTCAGCCTCATTCAATTCTTTACCTTCAAACTCCTTAAAAGCCATTTTTAATTCTGTTCTTGCTTTTATTTTTTGTTTAGTTAATTCATTTGACTTGTCTATTTTCTTTTCCATATTTCTTAACACTTGTAACTTTGTAGGATTAGCAACTTTAGTTCTCTGACGTGGCATTACATTAGACGTTGCCATTGTATTATTACTTAATTGTGTATTATTTGATATTTTAGGTAAATCTGGCATATAACGAATATAGCTTCGTGAAATTAATCCACTATTATACACAAATTCATTTTGAACAATTGGTACTCTGCTTAATTGTTTTGTTGTTCCTATATATTTATTGTTATCCTCATATTTTTGAGTTTTAATCACATTAGAAGATATTACAGGTTCTTCTCCTCTTATCTTTGCAGATATATATATTTTTGCAATTTCTAATTTTCTGTCTATTTCCGTATCAATATCTTTAACTTCTTTTATACTTTTTCTTATACTTTCAATATATAAGTTTGGATTATTATAATTATTAGCTACACTATTTAATTTTTCTATTTCTTCATTTGTGTTATATCCAAGTCTTGATAATTCTTCATTATTTTTTAATATTAACTTTCCATTATTATCTATATCAAATGCTTCTTGATATATTTCATATTCCTTTTGTATTTTTTCTCTTGCTTCTTTTATTGCTTCTTCCTCATTTATTTCATGTTCATTTAATAAACTATCAGATATGGCATCTATTAGTTCTTCTTCTATTTCTTCTTCTATTCTCTGGATTCTTTCTTCAAATTCTTCCTGTGTTTCATTTTCCTTTTTATTCCATTCCTCTAAATTAATATCATCTATTTGATTTATTATTTCTTCTATTTCCTTAAATTCTTCTAACATTTTTGTTCCCCCAAAAAAACATAATTTCTTTTATATTATACCAAATTATCGAAGTTATGTCAATTTGTTTACATTTTTAAGTTTTGGTATTTTTTGAAAAAAGTCTTTAAATAGCAGATATAATTGGTAAAATATGTTAATTTTATTTTTCTGTTTTACCAATTATATTTTTTAACATTTCTTAATAACCCTAAGTTCTTTAGGGTTACATAATTGTATTTAAACTATGTTTTCAATTACTAAATATACTTATCTGTCCTTCATATTCTTTTATTTTTCTTATTCTATACCAAGCTCGTATTCCTGTTCTTGCCATTTGAAGTATATTATATATTCCTCTTGATATTTGATAATACCATAAATATACTTTTTCTCTTAATGAATTTGATTCTTTTATTATTGTATGTACAAATTTCCTTTTCTTTATTTTCTCACTTAACATTGCTATTAAACCTATTGTATAACTTAATAATTTATTTAAATTATTTATTGCTTTTAATGTTCTTACTCTTATATTTTCAAACTTATACTCTTGTTTCTTAAATTTAAAATATTCTTCTATTCTCCACCTGTTCATATATAATCTTGCTATTCTTATTATGTCTTCTTTACTCTTTATTGCTATATTACTTGCTAACATCATTGGTGTTTCTGATAAACCATATATAAATAATACATTTATCCATTTTTTTCTTGCTGTTATTTGTACTCTTATCGCACTTACACTACACTCTTTTTCTTCTCCTTGAAACATCAATTTTATTTTTACTTTTCCTTTATATGCATCTCTTAATGTTGTTATCTTATACCATTTATGATTTCTATATACTTTTCTCTTTTCTGTTAATCTTATTACAAAATATTGTTTCTTATCAAAATAGTAATTAAACATTGCATTTGAATCAAAACCTCTATCATTTACAAATGTACCTTTTAATTTTCTTACTTTTAACAATTCTATTATTTTATCTAAACCTTCAAATGTAACAGCATTGGATGATATATAGTCTTTTGATGTTGAAGAGTGAATTTTAGAAAATAAACTTATTGGCTGTCTCATTTCTTCAGTTAGTCCAACTATTTCAGTTACGTGGTAACCTTTTTTATAAATTTTCTTTTCATCAGAACCATCCCTTACAATTCCTAAATCTTCAAATTTACTTCCTTTCGGTTTTACGATATCACTATCATCAAGTAAAAATACTGGTTCTTCACCTAAAATATCCATAGCCATATTACTATAGTCTATATCTATATTTTCTCCTAAGTCTAAGGCTAAATTATCACTGAGTCTTTCAATTACATTAATCTTTTTTATATCTTCATTTAAAGCATCAGCGATACTAGATAATAAAATATTTTTTGATTTAGAAATTCCATAAATCATATCTGTTACAAATTTACTTTCAGGTTTTGAAGAACCTTCAGAAACTTTTTTAGAAAAATTATAAATATCTCTTTTCATTTCATATGTATTTGTGGTAAAATTACTCATAGGAAAAACCTCCAATATTTTTGTTTAGTAAAAATTTTTGAGTATAAATAAATTATAACAAAATATTGAGGTTTTTTCCTTATTTTCACATAAATTTCATAATTCTGTGGATAACCTTTTGGCATTTTTTAAAAAATACCGAAACTTAAAAGTCTAATATTCAATTTTCTTTATCGTGTTGATTCATTTTATTATCTTTTTCAGTTGTTGTGCCATCATAGTAGCACCATCAGCTGCTAAATCTTCTTGTAAATTTGCAATTGGATCTCCTTTTGCTGCAATATAAGCTGCAGTAAATGGTACTCCTGCTGCTGATTGTGGATATACATCTACACCGTGATCTGTATAATATGCATCAAGTCCTGCTTCTTGTATTTGTTCTATAGTAGCATTTTTTGTTAATTGATGCACTATTGTGCCTACCATTTCAAGGTGTGCAAGTTCTTCTGTTCCTACGTCATTTAGGATAGCTTTAGCTTTTTGGTCAGGCATACCGAACCTTTGTGATAAATATCTTAAGGAAGCTGCAAGCTCACCATCAGGTCCTCCATATTGAGAAATAATTACTTTAGCAAGTTTTGGGTCTGTACATTTAATATTAATTGGGTATTGTAACATTTTGTTATAAGTCCACATACTATTTTTCTCCTCCTTCCCAAGGCCATGGTTCTTCTAGCCATCTCCACTTATTACATGGGTAAGTTATAGTAAGAGGCCCATAAACCTTTTGATACATATCTCTTAAAGTTTTTAATTCATTACAATATTTTTTATGCAAGCAAAGTGCTTTTCTATCTTCTGGGTGTGTGTCTAAATATAAAGCAAGTTCATTTACTGCAAATTCTAAACATCTTATATTTTGTAGTAATTCTTCTTTTTTATCACAATCAATTCTTCTTTCTTCTTCTTCACAAGTATTTACATTATTGTCACAAGAACAACAATTTCTATTTTCATTTATGAACATTTATTACACCCCTTCCCTATAGTATTTGTTCTTCTTAAATAATCGATTTCTTCCATAGATTGACATGGTACATAAGGACTAACTAGTTCTGGAAATATAGTTCCCATTTTTAAACCAACACAAGGTTTAAATGTTTTATCCATATACTGAATCGGAACATAACTTTGAGCTAAGCTAGGATTTTCAGGAAATACATTATAGCCTTCTTCAAATCCACAACCACAGTCATCTTCATAATTTTCACAAGAACAAATATCATTGCATTTAGTTTCTAAAACATCTTCTTGTAATTTACATGAATTATTTTGATAACTATTATTCATACAATAGCAATTTCTTCTAAACATTTTTCTTCCTCCTTTTACTTTTATTATATGAACATTAATACTAAATGCTACAAAAAAAGATGTAAAATTACAATTTACACCTTTTTTCTACTTTCTATTTATTAGTCTAAATAATTATCAACTTTCTTTATAAAAATGAAACTTTCTATAATATCTACTATTCCATAAACAAGAATTGCAATACCAACTGTTTTCATTAATGCTCCTGTATTTACTAAAATATATATACCTACTATTATA
Source organism: uncultured Clostridia bacterium (assembly GCA_944387475.1). Lineage (GTDB taxonomy): Bacteria > Bacillota > Clostridia > TANB77 > CAG-508 > CAG-269. Next base: position 23,641 of record CALXFB010000004.1, on the reverse strand, counting down.
GTAATAATTGAAAGAAGTAAAGTTAAAAGCCATAATTTTGATTTATAATCTTTCCATACAATTGCTGTTTGTAAGTTCATAATTCCACTATATATTATCCATATCGCAATCAATATTCTAAATATTGATAAAATTATATCTGCAAAAAACATTACAATAAAACCAACTATTATCATAACAACTGCAAGTGCAATCAAATAATTATCTTGTTTTCCATTTGAATAATAGTCAATTATCTTTAAAACACCCATTACTACAAATATTCCACCAAGTAAAAAAGATGTAACTGACATTATTTCTTCTGGCCTCGAAATAAGCATTATTCCTAATATTATAAATAATGTTGATATTACAATATCATTCCACCCTGATTTTTTCAATAATTTTTTCCACATAATCTTTACCTTCTTTATTTTCATTTTTCATAACTATACTATAACAAAAATTTCATATTAAAACAAGTATTTTACTACTTTTTCATACCATTTTCTACAATTTGTAGTTCTTTTTCTAAAATTTTTCTACCTTCTTCTTTAGAAATCTTTTCAGAAAAAACATCTGTTGTAACACTTCTTGTAATAGCTGTTATAATTTTTATAAAATAATAAATATCATTATCATTACTAATATTTAAAATATCTTTATTAATATATTCTATTAAAGATTTTTCGTTTTTTAGTATTTCCATATTTTCAAAAACATTTATATTATCTTTTCTTAGCTCTTCTAAAATATTTTTTGCAAGACCTATATTAAAATTCAATATTGTCTCTTCTGTTCTATAATCATATATTTTTAAAGCAGTTTTGAAAATATCTCCATTAGTTTCTTTTAAATATGTAGCCATTTTTCGATAGTCCATTAATACAAATTTTTCTATTACATATTTAACAGCATCTTTTTTATCAGTAAAATATTGGTAAAAACTTCCTCTTGGGATTTTTGCTTTTTTTATTATATCGGTAATAGATGCTTGTTCAAATGACCCTTTACCAAATTCATGTATCAATGCTTTTTCTATTCTATCTTTCTTTTCTTCTTTTAAATTAAAAAATGTTCTTGTTGGCATTTTTTCCTCCTTGTGACATTTTGTCATTTTTAGAAATTCTATAATATAAAATTTAAATTGTCAAGAAAAAATAACACCTATTAAAACAAGTGTTATTTCCCCTTACATTTTCTTTTAATCATTTTCTTTTTCTTTTTTAGCTATTATTTCTTTTCCATCATAATATCCACAATTTTTACAAACTCTATGTGGCATTATTGGTTCATGACAACGTGGACATGTAGAAAGTGTTGGTTGTTCTTTCTTCCATGTTGATCTTCTTTTATGTGTTCTTGCTTTTGACCATCTTCTTTTTGGTTGTGCCATTTTATTTCCCTCCTTGCTACAAGATATATATTATATCTATTTTTCTATTATTAACGAATTTTATTGACTTATGTTTATTAGTCACTATAAAATTATACAAGTTTTTCCTATGTTTGTCAATAGTTAAAACAAGCTAATTACAATATTTTTTATAAATTTCTTTCATATTTTTCTTTGTAATTGATTTTTTAACCCCATCTTTTGCTACTTTCTCTAATACTTCTGTAACAAATTTAGCAGTTTTTTCATTTATACGAATTTTTTCTTTTTCCTTTAACCAATATTGTAGTTCATATTCATTTGTAAAATCTTTTTTCATATATGCTTTTCCTGCAGCTAATTTATCACATATCATTTCTACTGCATATTTATAAGGAATTACTGGTGTTTTATCAGGGGCGTTTTCATCTACCCAATATTCAGCATGATGTTTATTTCTTCCTTTATGGTGAAGCCATGCTTTAGAATAACCTTTATCTTTTTTAGCTCCTGATATTGGTGAATTATCACCAGTATAATATTTAATACTTTCTAAAAATTCAGTTGGAGAATATTTAGATAAATCATGTAAAAAACCTCTCCAAGGCACTCCTGCTCTTAAGCATAGTTTAAATACTAACCATCTATGATATGTAACAAGTTTTAAATGTAAAAATATATTTTTAATAAGCATCTTGAATTCTTCCTTTCTAAAATGTAGTTTACTATACTTTTTTTCAAAAATCAATAAATTTATCTTAAGTTTTTGCATAAAATATAAAATAATGGAGGTAATTTTATGTGTGGATTTGTTGGTTTTACAAATTTAAAAAAAGATGTTTCAAAAGATAAATATATTTTAGAAAATATGAATAATACTTTATCTAAACGTGGGCCTGATGAAGAAGGCTATTATTTAGATAAAAATGTTGCTTTTGCTCATAAACGATTAATTGTAATTGACCCTGAAGGCGGAAAACAACCAATGATAGAAAAATATTCTTTTGGTACATATGTTATTGTCTATAATGGGCAAATATATAATACCAAAGAATTAAAAAAAGTTTTATTAGAACATGATTTTACAATAAATAGCCATTCTGATACAGAAATTTTACTTAAATCTTATATTTATTATGGTAAAGATGTAATAAAACACTTAAACGGTATTTTTGCTTTTGCTATATGGGATAATTCTAAAGGTGAATTATTTTTGGCAAGAGACCATTTTGGTGTTAAGCCTCTATTTTATACTGTTTTAAATGATACTTTAGTTTTTGCTTCTGAAATAAAGGCTATATTTAAATATCCTGGTATAGAAAAAGTTTTAGATAAACAAGGAATTTCTGAGCTTTTTGGTATTGGTCCTGCTCATACTCCTGGTACTACTATTTTTAAAAATATATATGAAATAAAACCTGCTCATTTTGCTGTTTTTAACAACTCTGGTCTTCATATTAAGCGTTACTGGAAATTACATTCTAAAGAACATACTGATAGTTTAGGAAAAACTTGTGAAAAGTTACAATATCTTTTAAATGATGCAATAACAAGGCAGCTTGTTTCTGATATGCCTCTTTGTACATTCTTATCTGGGGGATTAGATTCAAGTATTATTACTAAATTTGCTTCTGATTATTACAAAGCAAATAATATGCCTGTTTTGGATACTTATTCTATTGATTATGTTGATAATGATAAAAACTTTGTTAAAAGTGATTTTCAGCCTAATTCAGATAATTTTTATGTTGATTTTATAAGTAAAAGACTTCGGAACTAATCATCATAAAATTGTAATAGACACACCAGAACTTGCAACTAGTTTAGAAGATGCAATGATTGCACGTGATATGCCTGGTATGGCTGATATTGACTCTTCACTTCTTCTTTTTTGTAAATATGTAAAAAAAGAAAAAACTGTTTCTTTAACAGGAGAATGTGCAGATGAAATTTTTGGTGGTTATCCTTGGTTTTTCCGTGAAGATGCATTAAATAGTAACACATTTCCTTGGTCTATTTCAATTTCTGAAAGACAAAATTTATTAAACCCTTATATTGGTGAAAAAGTTAATTTAAAAGAATATATAGATTATCGTTATAATGAAAGTTTATCTGAGGTTGAAATTTTAGATAGTGACTCTTATGAAACAGCTGAAAAAAGAAAAATTTCACATTTAACTTTAAATTGGTTTATGCAGACTCTTCTTGACCGTTCTGATAGAATGGCAATGTATAATGGCTTTGAACTTAGAGTTCCATTTTGTGATTATAGGCTTGCAGAATATGTATGGAATATTCCTTGGGAATGGAAAGCTCTTAAAGGTAGAGAAAAAGGACTTCTTCGATATATTTGTAAAGATTTCTTACCTTCTGAAATTGTAGATAGGAAAAAATCTCCTTATCCTAAAACTCATAATCCTACTTATTTAGCTAAGGTAAAATCTATGCTTTCTAAAATTATGGAAGATAAAGATGCTCCTATTAATAATTTACTAAATCGCAATTATATTTTAGATATATTAAAAACTGATGGTAAAGCTTTTACAAGGCCTTGGTTTCGGCCAACTCATGCTCGGCCCACAGCTCATTGCTTATCTAATCCAAGTAAATATGTGGCTTGATAGGTATGAGCCTAAAATCGAAATCTAATATTTACAAAAAATGAGGTTTATTTTAATTTATAGCCTCATTTCTTTTTTTATATAAAAGCATCATCAAATTTATTTTAAACTACCAATGCAAAAAGAATTGAAATATTTATTCCAATTCTTTTAAATAATATTTTTTAAAAAATACCTACTATATTTCCATCATCATCTATATCAATGTTTTCTGCTGCTGGTATTTTTGGAAGTCCAGGCATCGTCATTATCTTTCCTGCTAAAACTACAATAAATCCTGCTCCTCCTTTTATTTCTACATCTCTTACATGAATATTATATTTATTATCACATCTTAAATTTTTAGCATCATCTGAGAAAGAATATTGAGTTTTTGCAATACAAACAGGTAAATTACCATATCCTAAATTTTCTATTTTTTCTATATTTTCTTCTGCCTCTTTAGAATATTCTACATCTTCTGCTCCATATATTTTATTTGCAACTTTCAATATTTTTTCTTTTATAGTTTCACTATCTTCATAAATAAATTTAAAATCCTCTTTTTTATTTACTAAATCTACTAGTTTTTTTGCAATATCTGTTGCTCCTTCTCCTCCTTTTGCCCAACCTTCTACTATACTTACTGGTATATTATTTTTATTTAAATCTTCTTCTAAAAATTTAATTTCTTTTTCAGTATCAGATGTATATTTATTTATTGCAACTATTACATTTAATCCGAATTTATTTTTTATATTATCTATATGTCTATATAAATTATCTATTCCTTTTTTCAAACCTTCTAAATTTTCTTCTTGTATTTTCTCTTTTTCTACTCCACCATGGTATTTTAGTGCTTTTATAGTTGCAACTAATACCACTGCATCTGGTTTTAATCCTGCTTTTCTACATTTTATATCTAAAAATTTTTCAGCTCCTAAATCTGCTCCAAAACCTGCTTCTGTAATTACATAATCTCCTAATTTCATTGCCATTTTTGTTGCAACAATACTATTACAACCATGTGCTATATTTGCAAAAGGTCCTCCATGGATTATTGCTGGTGTATGTTCTAATGTCTGTACTAAATTAGGTTTTATTGCATCTTTTAAAAGCACTGTCATTGCTCCATTTGCTTTTAAATCTTTTGCAAATATTGGCTTATTTTTTTTATTATAGCCTACTATAATATTTCCTAACTTTTCTTTTAAATCTTTTAAATCTTTTGATAAACATACAATAGCCATTATTTCTGATGCAACAGTTATATCAAATTTATCCATTCTTGGAACTATTTTCTTTTCACCAGATAACCCTGTTTCTACTTCTCTTAATTGTCTATCATTTAAATCCATACATCTTTTCCATACTACTTTTTCAAATCCTAATTCATTTCCAAAATATATATGATTATCTATCATTGAAGAAAGTAGATTATTTGCTGCTGTCATTGCATGAATATCACCTGTAAAATGTAGGTTTATATCTTCCATTGGAGCTACTTGTACTCTTCCTCCACCTGCTGCTCCACCTTTTATTCCAAAAACAGGTCCGAAGTGAAGGCTCTCTTAGAGCTAAAATAGAATTTTTGCCTATTTTTCTTAGTCCATCTGCAATAGCAATAGAGACTGTTGTTTTTCCTTCTCCTAAAGGTGTTGGACTTATTGCTGTTACTAATACTAATTTTCCTTCTTTTTTATTTTCTATTTTTTTATACACAGAATCTGAAATTTTAGCTTTATACTTTCCATATAATTCTAAATCCTCTTCTTCTAATCCTATTTTTTTTGCTACCTCTACTATTTTTTCTAATTTAGTATTTCTTGCAATTTCTATATCTGTCATAATCCCAACCCCTTTCTAAATTTATTTATATTACAAGTCCTGCAATTATTCCAATTAAAGCTCCTACAAATACTTGTGTTGGTGTGTGACCTAATACTTCAACAAGTTTTTCTGATACTTGCATTCCTGTCAGTCCTGGTGTTTCTATTAATTTATTTAATAATGCTGCTTGTTTTCCTGCTGCTCTTCTAACTCCGGCAAGCATCATACATTACAACAAAAGCAAATGCAAGTGATAGAGCAAATATAGGTGTTCCTACTCCCTCATTTTTCCCTATCATTGTACATAAACTTGTTACAACTGCTGAATGTGAACTAGGCATTCCTCCTGCACCTAATATTCTTTTAAAATTAAATTTTTTAGTTGTTACTAAATCATATATTAATTTAAATAATTGTATTCCGAACCATAATAGAAATGGTACATATACATATTTATTTTGAATAAATGTCATAAAATTATTTTCCATTTTTTTAGTTCTCCCCTTTATTATTCTTCTGTTTCAAAGTTTTCTTCTTTCATTTCTCCATCTTTTTTAACAAGCATTGTTATTTTCTTTTCTGCTTCTTCTAAGATTTTATTACATTCTTTTGAGATTTTAATTCCTTCTTCAAATTTTTCTACTGATTTATCTAAATTCAAATCTCCTTTTTCTAATTCTGAAACTATTTTTTCTAAATCTCCCATTTGTTCTTCAAAACTCTTACTCATTTTATTCTCCTATTCTATTTTTTTCTTTCTTCTTTTTCATTTTCAATTTCTAATCTATAATTGCCTCTTTTTTACCATCTGTAAACCTTAAGTCTACTTTGTCTCCTTTTTTTAATTCGTTTTTACTTTTTATTATCTTTCCTTCTTTTTCTGTTATTGAATATCCTCTTGAAAGTGTTTTTAAAGGACTTAAAGCATCTAATTTTGATACTAGTTCTATATATCTATTTTTTTCTTTTTCTTGTTTTATTTTAACTGATGCTTCTAATCTTTTTAATAGATTATCTATGCTTAAATAATTATCATTTACTTTTCTTAAAGGCTCTCTAAACACTACGCTTGACATACATTTATCATATCTTAATTTCATTATTTCTACTTTTTTTATTAGAGACATTCTTAATCTATCTTGATAGCTTTCTATTTTTCTTTTTACCTCATATACATCTGGTACTGCAAGTTCTGCTGCTGCCGATGGTGTTGGTGCTCTTAAATCTGCTACAAAGTCTGATATTGAAAAGTCTGTCTCATGTCCTACGGCTGATATTACAGGTATTTTAGAATTATATATACTACGTGCTACTATTTCTTCATTAAAAGGCCATAAATCTTCTAAAGAACCTCCTCCACGTGCTAATATTATTACATCTGCTAAGTTTTTTTCGTTGATTAATTCTATTCCAGAAGCTATTTTTTCAGCTGCTCCTTCACCTTGTACTGGTACTGGAAGTAACCTTATATATACATTAGGATTTCTTCTTGTTGATACATTTATTATATCTCTTATTACAGAACCAGTCTGTGATGTTAAAACTCCTATTACTTTAGGCATAAGTGGTATTTTCTTTTTATGTTCTTCTGAAAATAATCCTTCTTTTTCTAATTTTTCTTTTAGTTCTTTATATTTTGTGTATAAATCCCCTTGGCCATCTTCTTGCATCATTTTTACATATATTTGATATATTCCGATCTCTTTCAAATACTGAGACACTTCCTAAAACTATAACTTTCATACCATCTTTAGGCATGAAAGTTAATTTATCTGCATATGTTTTAAAACATACACATTTTATTAATGAGGTTTCATCTTTTAGCGTAAAATACATATGTCCTGTATAATGATTTTTAAAGTTTGAGATTTCTCCTTTTACTAAAATCTGACTTAAGTTCTCATCATTTGCAAATTTTTCTTTTATATATTTATTTAAATCAGAAACACTAACTGCCATATCACTATAACTCATATTATTCACCTTTTCTATTCTTTTATAACATTTGCAAGTACACCGTTTATAAAATTACCTGATGTGTCTTCTCCATATTTTTTTGCAAGTTCAACTGCTTCATTTATTGCTATTTTATATGGTAAGTTTTTATACTTTATTTCATATATAGCAATTTTTAATATACACAAATCTATTTTAGAAATACGTTCTATTTTCCAGTCTGATTTTAAATGTTTTCTTATTGTTTCTAATATTTCTTCTTCATTTTTGTCTATTCCTAATACTACATCATTTATATATTCAATTGCATTTTTGTCTTCTATTTGATTGCTTTCTAAATATAATTCTAATTGTTCTTTTACGTCTTTGTTTTTTTGTATTTCTAAACTGTATAATAATTTAAAAGCCTCTTCTCTCATACTTGAACGTTTCATTTTTATCCCTTTCTATTTTCTACATTTTGTCTATAAAATTTTTTAATTTTGTTTTTACATCTTCTTTATTTTGTTGAACATAATTTCCTATAATTGCTCCAAGTACAATTACAACTGCTGCTATTATTAAATCTTGTAATCTTGTTATTAAGATTAATACAGCTATAACTATTCCTATAATTGCTCCTTTGTAATGCTCCCAAAAATCTTTAAATCCATTCATATTTTTCATTCCTTTCAAATACTATGCTTGTTCTTCTTCTTTTTTTGGTGCAACTTTTTTTACAGTAATATTTACTTCTTTTACTTCTAAATCTGTTGCTCTTTTTATTTTCTCTTTTATTTTTGTTTGTAAATTTGCTGATAAATCTTTTATTACAGCATCTGAACTTACTACTAAATTCACATATACATTTACATTATTTTCTTTATCTAATTCTACTTTTGTTGTTACATCTTCTGCACTTTGAAAATTTAGAGCTACTGAATTTACTAAATTTTCTATTGTTTCTTTAGAAATCATTAGCTTTCCACTTTCGTTTTCTAATAATACTCCTTGTCTTTCTTTTATTTGCTCTTTTGATGTTGCATCAAAAAAGATACATTTTATTGAAAGTAAGATAAATACGATACTTACTCCAAGTAATATTTTGCTTGATGTTTCTCCTACTATTATTCTATAAACCATATTTCCTACTAAATCCATATCTAACCATCCGAATACTAATAGGCATAATATTATTGATAATATTAACATGATATTTGAATATATAATTAATGTGATTTTTTCTAAAGTTTTCATTTTATTTTTTCTCCTTTTCTTTCTATTTTTAATTTTTATTCTTCTACATCTTCACTTTTTTCATTTGCCACAACATCTGTGTTTACTCCTTGTACATGTACATTTACTTCTTCTACTTTTAGTCCTGTCATTCCTTCAACTGCTTTTTTTACTCTATTTTGTATTTCAAATGCTACATCTGGTATTCTTGAACCATATTCTACTATAATATTTACATCTATTTTTACAGAATTTTCATTTATATCTGCTTTTATTCCTTTTGCTAAATTTTTCTTTCCACTAAATACTTCTGATATTCCTCCTGCAAATCCTCCTGCCATTCCAGCTACTCCTGCTACTTCTGATACTGCAACTCCTGCAATTACTGCTACTACATCATCTGATATTTTTATTCCATCATTTTCTGTTTTTATTTCTTCATTTAGTTCTACAATCTCCTCTTTTTTTTCTTCATTTTCTTCATTCATTTTTAATTCCTCCCATCAAAAAAAGATATACTTATTAATTCCTAATAAGTATACCAATTTTCTTACAATTTTACAACTATTTTAATAAAATTTAAAGAAATTTTACCAAAATATTAATAAAGTAAATATTGTTGCCGTTACTATTTGTGCCTTTGTCCATTCTTCTGGTAATATTTTTAATTCCCCACCTTGTTTTTCATTTATTATTGCTACTGAATATGATTTTACGTCTTCTGCTTCAAAATATATGCTAAATTCTTGCTCTCTATTTACTTCTGTTGTATTTATTTCTACATATCTTTTTCCTATCATATTGTCTCTTTCTGAGTATAAATCTATTTCTACATATTTTCCTGTTAATTTATCTACTTCATTATCTTTTATTATTCCTTTTATTTTTCCATTTACTAGTGTTGCTTTAGCTTCTGTTATTTCTACTTGTGATATATTGTCTTTTCTTTCTATATCTTTATATGATGAGTTTAATCCTACTGATATTATGAATTCTGAAAATATAAAAAACCCCACAACTAACAATGCATATATTAAAAATGTTTTCATTCTTGCCATTTTTTCTCACCTCATGAATATTATAACAAAAATAAAAACATTTTTCAACAAATTTAGAAAATTATGTAAATTTACAACATATATTTCTTTGGTACTAAGTTTTTTAAGCACTATATCTTTTTTATTAACTAAATTTATTTATAGATTACATATATTTCATTTATTTAATAATTTTTATCTAATTAGTACAATATTTTTGTAACAAAAAACATTTCTAAATATATCTATACAAAAAATTCTTTCCAATATTCTGGTATTTCATCATAATTTTCTAATCCTTTACACTCTCTAAAGCAACCTGCTCCATCTGGTCTCCCTATATAATCATTTTCTTCTCCATTAGGTACTTTAAACCACAATTCAGGTGCCTTACCTGTTAAATTGTAACATCCATTAAAAGTTGCTGAGTAAGTTTCCACCTTTGTACATCCTTCAAATATATATTCTCCTATTTTCTTTAAATTTACACATCCTTGAAAAGTTCTTTCAAAACTTCCTATATTAGTACAATTTAAAAACATTTTATCTGGTATACCTGTTATTCCTGAATTCTCAAAACTCGCAAATACTAAATCTTTAAAACTACTTTCTGTCGGTGTCGCTAATTGTGTTAGATTTGTACAACCACTTAAATCAAGCATTTTTACTCCTGTTGTTCCCCATTGTTCTACTTTTACTAACTTATCTATTCCTTGTCTATCTTCAAAACTTTCATTATATGGTGCTATACTTTCAAATGTTCTTGATATTTTTATTTTTACTTCTCCTGCTTGTCCTAAATTATTATATGTATGTATTCCTTTTGTCTCTATATCTGCATTTGTTATATTATCTGTTGTACCATCTCCCCAGTCTACTGTAAAATTAAATGTAGCTTGATTTTCATTTTCTCCATCATACCAAGTTAAATAATATGGTAACTCTATTGTGTCTCCATTTTGCAGATTATATACTAATATCAATTCTTCTTTTCCTGTGTCTGGGTCTAATGTTACTTCTCCTGTTTCTGTATTTTCTTTTATTCCTGTAGTCCATATTTGTTTTTTGTTATTACTTTGGTCAATATAGTTTACTACATATTTCCCATCTTGTTCTTCTATTTTATAAATATCTGTTGTTTCTCCATTTCCTAGTGCTTGTTTTCCTCCTGTTAATGCTTCTACATCTAACACATCTGTTGAACCTTCTTTTATATATCCTTTATTTGTTAAAAATTCTAAAAATGTACTTGATGTCCCTGCTAATGCTTTTTCTTCTTTACCTTTTATTGTAACTACTTCTTTACTTGCTAATTTTGTTACACTTCCTGTTCTTACTTCTATTTGCCATTCATTATATGCAAGTGCTAATGCATCTTCTACTGCTCCATGTGATTGTTCTATTTTTGCATTATTTGCTTGTGTTAAAATTCCATTTTCTCCTGTTAGCATAGCTATTGATACTCCTGCTAAGATTAACAAAACTATGATGTTTAGTATGTTATCGATGGTTAGGCTGTAAAAAATCAGACTGGAATAGTTAACTAGACCAGCCTGACCATCTATAACATTCATCGTAGTAAATTGCGGTAACTTTTTATTTCTTGCTATGGATTTTCTATTATTTCCTCTCACTCCTATTTTCACCTCTGTCTCTAAATTTAATTCATTTTTCATTGTTTTTTATCTGATTTTGTAGTATAATAGACATAGTTTCCCCCTCCCCAGAATGAACGGGCTTTGGACTTTTTATTAAGTTGTTTGTTTTTAGCTAGTATTTGGAATTAACATATGACCTTTCTTACACTGTGGACATAGGTTAAAATCCTTTCCTAGCACTTTCTTTAGTAATTCGAGAGTGGGAAACTCTTTCTTTTTGTATATTTTTGTTCTCGTTAGTATCTTACATTTTAATAATTTCTTTTTCTTGTTCTTGTTTCCTAATATTCCGTAATATCTTATCTTCATAAATTTTGGTGGTAATATATGTATTAAAAATCTTCTTATAAATTCTTCTATTGTTACTGTCATCTCTTTCATTTTATTATTGTCTTTATAATCTCTCCATTTAAATGTTACTTCTTCTTCTCCTACTTTTACTATTCTCTCATTTGATATCGCTACTCTATGTGTATATCTTCCTAAATATTGTATTACACTCTCCGCATTTTTAAATGGTTCTTTACAATATACTACCCAATCTTTATTATACATTTCTTGTATTAAATTACTAAAACTTTCTGGATTTTCTAAATACTTGTTTTCTCCATAGAAATTTAGTTTCTTACTTTTCTTCACATAGTTTAAAAACTTTCCTCTAAATTTCTTTGACATTACTTTTACTGGTATAAAAAAATCTTCTTCTTTTTCTTTCCATTTTCCTGTTTCTGTTAATCCTCCTCCTGTTACTACACAATGTATATGTGGATGATACATTAAATTTTGTCCCCACGTATGTAATATACTAAAAAATCCTATTTCTCCTCCTAGATATTTATCATCTCCTGCTAGTTCTTTTAGTGTCTCTGCTGATGCTTTAAATAATATCTTATACATCTCTGTTTGATTTTGTAGTGCTAATAAATATATTTCACTTGGTATTGTAAATACTATATGATAATATTTTATATTTAATACCTCTTCTTTCCTTGCTTCTATCCATTTTAGTTTTTTCCCTGTTTGACAATTTGGACAATGTCTATTTCTACACGAATTATACGCTATCTCCTCATATCCACACTCATCACATACGTATTTATGTGCTCCTAGTTTTTCTGTCTTACAATTTTCTATTGCTTTTATTACTTTCTTCTTATATCCTACAGCTTTATGTTCTTCTAAATATCTATCTATTCCTTTATTTAATATTTCCTGTATTTTCATCTCTTCTTTCTCCCTTCATAAATGCATCTAATGGGTTTTCTACTGATAATTCTTTTTTCGCTACGTGTATATATTCCATTGTACTTCTTATATTACTATGTCCCATTAGTTCTTTTACTTCTAATATATCTGCTCCTCTTTCTATTAAATCTGTTGCAAATGAGTGTCTTAAACTATGTACTACAAATTTATCATCTATTTTTGCTTTTCTCCTATATCTTCTAAAAAATACTCTTGTTCTTTCTACTTTTAGCGGATTTCCTTCACTATTCAAAAATAAATATCCTTCTGGGTGTTTTGGTTGATATTTTTTATAATATTCTCTTAACATTTCTAGACTTGTTTTTGGTAATACTGTATATCTTTCTTTTCCTCCTTTTCCTGCTCTTACAAATATTCTCATTTTCTTACTTTCTATATCTTCTACTCTTAAATTTACTGCTTCTGATATTCTCAGTCCACTTCCATATATCATCATAAATATCGTTTTATACATATAATTATCACAAGCATTAAAAAAAGTGCTCAACTCCTCTTTTGTTAGCACATCTTTCATCTCTCTTCTTTTTCTATACATTGGTAATTGTTTCTTGTTTATTAATTTATCTAATGTTACTTCATATACAAATCTTATTACTGAATTATAATAATTTACACTCCTTTCTGACAAATTTCTTTCTTCTCTCAAGTATTTCAATAAATAATTTCTTAATTCTTCTACTGTTACTTCTTCTAACTCTTTTCCTTTAAAATATTCCATAACATCTTTTGCTTTTCTTAAATAACTATCTTCTGTATGATGTGAAAATCCTCTCATTTTCATATCTTCTTTCATTTTTCTTATTATTTCTTCGTTTGTCATATTTAAAAAACCTCCTGTTTAATATATTTGTAACTTTTAGGTTACATAATTATATTATACAAGAGATTTTATATTTTGGCAAATTTATTCATTCGTTCCATTGCGAGGCACGAGCAATTTAGTACATTTATAATAGTTTCTATTAGAAATATTACAAATCCTTTATTATATAGTTAATTAATTAATATATAATAAAGGATTTATAATATCTTAATATATTTTTCTAATTTTATATATCCATTTGTTTTTAAACTTCCTTCTATTCCAATATTGTCTCCTAATTTTAACTCTCTATAAACTATATCTGCGAAATTATTATACACAAATATTTTAACAATATTTTCTTTATCTATTTGTAAATTAAATCTTTCTAAAAACATAAATTCATTTTTACTCCTTCTATCCTTTTATATTTTCTTTTTAATTTTTTATTTACTTTTTACTTACTTTCTTAGCTGTTTTTTTACCCCGTCCCAAAAAACATACAAAAATTATCTACTATCCATCTATTTTCTCCACTAACTTTTCAAATTCTTCTATATATTCTTTAGTACTTTTGTTTTTATTTTCTTTATACCAACAATTATCACAACCTATATTATTTTCTATACATCCCACTGACCTTCCTTTTAATTCCATTATTTCTTTATATCCTTTTTCTTCTTTATCATAATCAAATATAATATAATTATATCCACTTCTTATCATTTTAGGTATTGCTATTTCTATTGCATTTACTGGTATACCACATTTACATATTCCTTTTTTAAAACATATTGTTCCATATCCTAATATTTCATGCATAAGCACTGCATCTTTTCCTATTCCACAATAGAATATTCCATTTCTTACTAATACTATTTTCCCTTTATTTTCTTCTTGTAACTTTTTTACTATCTCATTATATTTCATTTTTACCTCCTTAAAAGGTACAAAAAAAGTACCTAATTTTTTTTAAGTACCTAATTTTTTTAAGTACCTAATTTTTTTAAGTACCTAATTTTTTTAAGTACCTAATTTTTTTAAGTACCTAATTTTTTTTAAGTACCTAATTTTTTTTAAGTACCTAATTTTTTTTAAGTTGCGAAGGACAGTAGCCTATCTATGCTTGGCTTCTGTCCTTCGCTAAATTTGCTAATACAAATTTAGCGATACCTTCTTAAAATAAATTTACATAATCTTTTTAACGCTTTAATTCTTCAGATTTTCCTATTCAGTGTCCAGTGCTACATATAAAGTGAGGCGAGAAGAAGCGTCGCTGCTGCTAGCGGTCGGAGCGGCGTCGTCCCTAAGGCTAGGAGTATTGTTGTAGCCTGAAATACCACCACGAACTACTCTGTAAAGGCTGTCGTCAGCCTCTAATGTCCACTCATAATGACACCCATATAAATCGAACACATTTTTTATAAGGTCATTTGCTTCTGAACCAGTATTATAACTCTTATTAGTTTTCAAACTATTATTTTGATTTACTATTTCTCCATTTGCTTGCATCCAATTTAACATTGCATCATATTGACTTCCCCATATCATACTACTTACTGTTGATTTATTATCACTCTCTTTTGCATATTCTTTACTTTTACTATATAATCCATACCATTTTTTTGTATTTGAATTATTTGTATTAGCTGTTGTTACTTCTCCTTCTTTCGCTTTTCTACTTGTTGGATTATTACTTCCATCTAATCCCAGCTCATATCTTCCTACATAAAATCCATGATATATTTTTACACTTTCTATCATATTATTATATTCATTTTGCAATCCTGTTTCTGTTACTATCTTTTGTCCTTCTGCATCAGCATTTGATGTAGAATTATCACCATATGTTGAATCTGTTAGAAATGCTGGCTCTCTATTACTACTTGTAGTTGTTGTACAACCACTTCTTACTTCTGAGCCACTTGCATCAAAATCATATAATAACCCTCTATAATTTCCATCTTTTTCTATCGCCATTGCTTTATTTGTTGTTCCATTTGCTTCTGTGTCTGATACTACTGTTTCTACTGGTATCCATACAAATTCATTTCCTACTTTATCTTGAATTACTAATCCATTATTTACATTTTCTTCTACATCCTCCCAACTTGATGTCTCTGTGTCTATTGGCTTAAATCCTTCTGGTATTGTTGGATTATTTGCACTAGGCTCACTTCCATCTATTGTACTTGTCTCTTCAAAATATCCGTTTTCATCTTTTGAAGGTCCTGTTTCTGGTGGTGTTGGAGTTGTTCCATCTGTTATATCTCCATTATATATTTCTGATAAATCTATTTTTATTGTTTCATCTTCTTTTGATATTAATTTATCTGTTGATGTTCCTTCTATTATATCTTTTAAATTCTGCTCTTCATTTGAAAAATATTTTTTTAATATTTCCTCTAATTCTTCTGCTGTTATATCTCCACTACCATTTTCTGTTTGCTTTCCTTGTATATCTAATTGTACCTCTTCTATTATTTTTGCTTTTTCTGTTTCTTTTTTAGCATTTTGTGCTTGTGTTAAAATACCATTTTCTCCTGTTAGCATAGCAATTGATACTCCCGCTAAGATTAGCAAGACTATGATTGTGATAACTAGTGCAATTAATGTGATTCCTTTGTTACTTAATCTTTTTCTTTCTTTTTGTTTCATTTTATTATTTCTCCCTTCTTTAATTATTCTTTTGTCTTTCATCTTTTTTCTTCCTCCTTCTATTTTTCTATTTTTTACTTCTCATTCTTTGTTTTTTTATTTATTTAATAAAACTTTAAAAACAACTAAAAAAAGATAACAATTGAAAACCTAAATCTTCTAACTTTTAGGTTTTATTGTTATCTTATTATCTATTTTTATTCTATTTATTTCTTTATTTTCTTTTTCTAACGACCTACTTGTGTGTGTGTGTGTGTGTACAGCCCCAAGGCTTACAAGTCTTGCTTTATTCATGTTTTTCTCCTTTTCATTTGTTTTTTATTTCTAAATTATTCTAATTTTTTATTTGTTTTTTAACTTTCTTAATTTATTTTACACATAAATATGTATTTTGTAAATACCTCGTACGAAAATTTTTATTTTTCTTTTACTTTTTTCCTCTAATTTATTGCTTATTATCTCTATTATCCCATTTATTTATTACTAGTAGTATTATTATAAAGCTCTGTCCCCAATGCGACATTTATGTCAGCAAAGGAAACGTCCCCAATTTTCTTTTTTCTCTTGAAAATTATGTAAATAAAATGTATAATAATAACAGTGGTTAAAAATCATTTGTTGTATACAGACTTTGTAGAGTTTGGAGAAATAATGGATATTGAAAAGTATATGCTTAAATATAAGAAAAATACCTTTATATATTTAGTATGCTTTTTATTGTACCTACTGTATTTCTTAAATAGTAATGCACTTGCATCCTATAAAAGTATAGCAATTGTTCTTTTATTTATTTCATATATTGTAGCCATGATTACCATGGTACTTATATTAAAACAAAATAAGAGAAACGTTCTTTTTTACTTATGGTTTACATGTGCAATGGCATCAATACTACTTGCTATTTACGAAATACTTACTTAGGTAACAACCACTCCCGTAGTTACATTAACTACGGGTTTTTATTATTATTTTCACAAATTTCTTTAAATTTTATCTTCTTTGTGTTACAATATATATTGCTTAAAGGTAAAACCTTTGCATAATATCAATCCTTATAGTTAAGGGGAAAGACATGGACGATTACAAAAAATATGATATTTATTCTTATTTTTGTGGTTTAGCACTTTTGGTACTTTGGGTAATTCTTTTTGCCCTTCTTATAAGTTCAGAAAATGCTATTACAACTTCATTAATAAAAACAATATCTGTTTTAATAGTATTTGATTCATTAGGCTGGCTTTTTATAAGAGCATTTATTTATAAGCCTCTTGTTCTTCAAGTAGTTGCAATAATAATTGCTGTTGTAAACCTGATTTTTCAAGTGCTATAAATGTCCAAGACCGCAGCAAGTATTGCTACGGTCTGTTTTATTTTTAACCTTTTTTCTTTTTTACATATTTTTTATTTCTCTTTTTACACATTTTTTTGTTTTTGTTTTTCTTTTTGCTTATTTTTTCTCTTTGCTTTTTGATTATTTAATTTCTAATTCTTTATTTAAATAAACAGAATAGATATAAGTATTAGAAACTTCTTTTTTATAAACTTCCTCTAAAGCCTTTTTATATAAATCTAATTGGCTTTTATATTTTTTTATTAACTCTTCTTCATCACCACTTTTAACAAAATCAGTTTTATAATCAACTAATTTTAAATTATCTTCTTTATCTATATAATACAGATCTATAATACCTTGTACTAAAATATTTTCATTAGTTTCTTTATTATAAACACTATTTGCTGGGATATTTATATAAAAAGGTTTTTCTCTTTCTATTACTTTTGCTGTTTTTAATTCTTCCCATATCTTAGATTTAGTAAATCCTAAAACTTTATTTAAATCAACCACTTCTTTTTCTTTAGTTGTTATAATCTTTTTAGCCTCTAACTCTTCTAATAAACTTTTTAATTTATCCATGTTATAATCAACTTTTTCATCTAATTTTTGTAAACAAAGATGAACTAAAGTACCTATCATATTTGCTGTTATTTTCTCATCTTGTTTATTTCTTAAAAACTCTGGTTTTTTTAATGTTATTTTCTTTTCTATATTTTCATTTTCATCAAATTCTTTAGGTTTACCTTTTGTTATTTCTACCATATTTTTATTTTCTATTTCTTTTATACTTGTTACCGATGTTTTAGTAGGAATAATTGTGTCTATTATATTAGGATATTTATAATTTAATATATCTGTTATTTTTTTAATTTCTTCTTCATTTGTACATTTTGCATTATTTTCTAACTCTTCTATAACATCTATATCTTTATTTTCGACTTTTTTAAAACCATTTAACAATTCCTTCTTTTTATAAATATTTAAATTAACTTTATCTTTACAAGTATTTTTTTCATATTGGTATACAAGTAAAATCCATTCTAAATATTTTCTATATTTTTTAACTAAAATTGGATTTATTTTTTCATTTTCTTTTCCATATATTTCTATATTAGAATTTATTTTTTCTAAATCTTTATTAAAATCTTTAGAAACACCTGTAATATATAATTTTTCTTTTGCTCTTGTTAATGCAACATATAAAATTCTCATTTCTTCTGATAAAGTCTCTAATAATATTTTATTTTCAATTGCTTGTTTGCTTAAAGTATCATATTTAATTTGTATATCATAATCTATATATTTTGCTCCTATTCCCATATCTTGGTGTAATAATACATTTTCCTTTAAATCATTTAGATTAAATTGTTTACCTGTATTTGATAAAAACACCACTGGAAATTCTAATCCTTTACTTTTATGAATACTCATTATTCTTACAACATCATCATTTTCACCAATTAATTTTGCTGAACCCATATCTCCACTTGATAATTTTAGTTTATCAATAAAATTAATAAAATTGTATAAACCTTTAAAATTACTGCTCTCGTAATCTTTTGCCTTCTGGAATAACATTTTTAAATTAGCTTGTCTTAAATTCCCATTAGGCATAAGTCCAACATAATTATAATAACCAGTGTCTGAATAGATTTTCCATATAAGTTCGTCTAAAGATAAATATTCTTGTTCTTTTCTCCACATATCTAAATTTCTAAAAAAGTCTTCTATTTTTTCTTTTAGTTCTTTATTAACATCAATAGTAGCTTTTTGCATACAAGTATAAAAATTATCATATTTATCTGTTAGGCGTATTTGTACTAATTCATTATCTGTAAACTTTCCTATATAAGATCTTAGTACACATACAAGTGGTATATCTTGCATTGGATTATCTATTATTTTTAAAAGAGACATTATAGTTTGTATTTCAATTGCATCTAAGTATTCTTGTGAACTATCTGAAAACACTGGTATTTCTAAGTCTAACAATTCTTGTTCAAAAACAGGTGCTATATTTGATGTAGATCTTAAAAGTACTACAATATCTTTATAAGAAATATTTCTATATTCTTCTTTTTTATTATCCCATACTTTAAACTTATCTTCTACTAATTCTTTTATCTTATTTGCTACAAATCTTGCTTCTAATTCTACATTTTCAATTCTTTCTTCATCTTCTAATTCTTTATCTTTTTCAATATATACTTCTTTTTTTGCTTCATCTTCTTCAAATAAATCTATTATATCAATTTCAGTATTTAAGTTTTGTTTTTCTTCTGGATAATTTGCACCTAAATTTAGGTATTCTTCTTTATTGTAATCAATATCTCCTAAATTTTCGCTCATAATATCTTGAAACACTAAATTAGTAAAATATAGCACATTTTCTCTACTTCTAAAATTCTTAAATAATTGTATTTTTAAATTATCATCTTTAGTTTTAGTTTCTTTATTTTTATAATTTTTGTATTTACTAATAAAAAGCTCTGGCATTGCTTGGCGAAATTTATATATACTTTGTTTTACATCACCTACCATAAAAATATTATTTCCTTTTGACACAGAATTTAAAATATATTCTTGTACTAAGTTACTATCTTGATATTCATCTATTGCAATTTCTTCATATTTTTCTTGGTATTTTTTTGCAACAGGTGTATTTTCTATTTTCCCATCATTTTCTTTTATTAATATTTTTAGTGCAAAATGCTCTATATCCTGGAAATCTACTATATTTTTATCTCTTTTTCTTTTTGAAAATTCTTCTTCAAATTCTAATATTATTTTTTCTAATTTTGTTAAAACATTATACATATCAAATATATCTTGATTAGCTGTTTTTGAATCACAAGATAAAATATCATCTAATATTTCTAAGTTTTTCTTTACTACATCTCTTATTTTTTTTGCATTATCTTTTTCTAATACTTTTATTCTTTTTCCATTCCATGTTACAAATTCTATATTTTTATTTATTTCATATGCATTATCCCAATTATCTAAATTATTATTTAAATTGTTTAGCATATCTATATCATGTTCTATTATTTTTAAATAACCTTCTAAATCAGGATTAAAAGAAAGTAATTTTTTTGCCTCTTTTAATGATGTAATTCCATCTTCTAATTCTTCTTCTATTTGTTTTAATAAACTTTTTCCCCATTCAGTTTTAGAAAAATCTTCTTCTAATTTATTTTCTATATTAAACATTTCTATTTTCTCATTTAACCACTTTTGTGGGAAAGGATTACTTTGTATATAATTATAAATTCTTAAAATTAAATCTTTTAGTGGTGTATCATCTTTGTAAGATGTATATGTATGAATTAGTTTTGTAAAATCTTCATCATCTTCTTCATATTTTTTTTCAAATAAGTCTTCTATTACTTCTTGTTTTAATAAATCTATTTCAGTTGTATCAGCTATTCTAAAATTAGGTGATAAATTTTCCAACTCATAAAAATTATTTCTAACAACATCTAAACAAAAAGAGTCTATTGTACATATACTTGCTTTATTTAATAATGTTATTTGTCTCAACAAATTCTCATTATTAGGATTTTCATCTAATTTTTTATATATAGCATCTAATACTCTTTCTCTCATTTCAGAAGCTGCTGCATTTGTAAATGTAACTACTAACAATTTATCTATATCTATTTTGTCACCTATAACTTTTTTTATTATTCTTTCTACTAACACTGCTGTTTTTCCACTACCTGCTGCTGCTGCAACTAATATATTAGAACCTTTTTCTTCAATTGCTTGTTTTTGTTCTTTTGTCCAATCCATAATTTTCTCCTATTCTATTTCTTTTTATTTATTATATTTTCAATACTGTAATTATTATATATATAATATTAAATATTCCTATACATAAACCTAATTTAGCCATCCACTTACCCTTTTGTTTTTCTTTATCAAATTTTATAATTCCAAAAATCCCAAGTACAATAGCTGCAATTCCTGCTAAATATCCTTGTCCTATAAAAAAGCTTACTAATGAAAAAATTAAACTAAATAAACCATATAAATTTATTTTTTTGCTTATATCTTCTTTTTCAATCTTTTCTTTCTCTTTTACTTCCTTTTTTGCCTCTTCTAACATTCCTTCTTTTTCTACATCATTTTTTCCCATAAAGAATTCCTCCTTTATATTTTATTTATAATAATTACTTATATAATAATGTATTTTATTATTTCAGTCAAATGTTTTTTACCTAATTAAAATATTTTATGCTCTTTATATAGAAAAAAATTGCATATAATAAAATAAAAATTTAATTTCATTTTATTATATGCATTTTTAATCTTTTTAATATTATAGTTACTACTTTTGTAGTTTTTTCTTTATTTCATTTAATTCATCTTCTGTTATTCCTGTAAATTTTATAATGTCTTCTTCTTTTAATTTTTGAGCTAACATTTTTGATACAATTTCTTCAGTTTTCTGTGCTTGACCTTGTTCTGAGCCTTTCCTTGTTGCAAATTCTATTGCATCTGCTTCATCTCTTATTGCTCTTAATCTGTATTCATAGTTATTTCTTTCTTCTGGACTTAAGCTCATAGAAGCTAATTTCTTTTTTATTTTTTCTATTTCTTTATTCTTTTTACTTGCTTCATCCACTTTTTCATCACTCCCTATAAATAACCATAACCATTCTTCTAATTTTGTATGTATTTTTTAATATATTATAGTTACTACTTTTGTAGTTTTTTCTTTATTTCATTTAATTCTTCTTCTGTTATTCCTGTAAATTTTATAATGTCTTCTTCTTTTAGTTTTTGAGCTAGCATTTTTGATACAATTTCTTCAGTTTTTTGTGCTTGACCTTGTTCTAAGCCCTGTTCTAAACCACGCTCTATTCCTTGTTCCAAGCCTTTCCTTGTCGCAAATTCTATTGCATCTGCTTCATCTCTTATTGCTCTTAATCTGTATTCATAGTTATTTCTTTCTTCTGGACTTAAGCTCATAGAAGCTAATTTCTTTTTTATTTTTTCTATTTCTTTATTCTTTTTACTTGCTTCATCCACTTTTTCATCACTCCCTATAAATAACCATAACCATTCTTCTAATTTTGTATGCATTTTTGGGTTCTTCTTTTTAAATTTTGGCAATTCTATTATATGTACTTCTAAATCTTCTGTCATATACCTATCTTCTTTTTCATAACCCATTTCTACTTTTTCTTCTTCTTTTGGCTCTTCAAATATCATTCTTGATACCGAATGATATTCATTTCTCTTATAATATGAAAAATTTAATATGTTTATAACTATTGATTTTTTACAATTACTATATGGCTCCCCTTCTTTTAACTCATTTACATAGTTACTTGATAAATAGTATGTGTCTCTTTTTTCTAAATTATGCTCATTTTTTACTTGCATTTCTACATCTACTACTATTCTATCATTTAGCGTTACTTTTAAGTCTAATACTCCATATTTACTATCATAAAAGTTCTTTGGTATTTCTGGATTTTTTATCTCTATTGTTATTATTTCCTCATCTAAAATGCTTTCTAAAAAATCCTTTAGAGCTTCTATATTTTCTTCTTGTCCAAAAATACGTTTAAATACATAGTCTGATGTTAATGGTAATAATTTTTCTTTCATCTAATTCCTCCTTATATTATCATATTTTTTTCATTTTTTCAATAGGATTTTTATTTTTATAGATAAAAATTAATTATACAATAAATTTAAAACAAAATATAAAAATCCGAGTTTTTTCTAATAGCCGTATTCTAAATTTTACAAATATTTTGTACACACCTTTTTTTATTTAATATTTGTTATAATTATATGGAATACTAATAAGAATAAAATTCTTTTTGAAAAAATCTTATTAAAAACAATAATATTTTAACATATAAATTTTGAAAAGTCTGTCGAAACTTGTCGTTTTTCTAAAAAAATTTAA